>VSNJ01000124.1 GCA_009774235.1 Lachnospiraceae bacterium | reverse complement strand
GTTTAAGAAGTGTGCATTTTAAAGGGCTTACTTAATGAGGTTAAAATTTTATTTTTAATATATCTGGTATTTACTAGATTATATAATTTTTATTAAGTTATAAAAAGTAATTTTTAAATATTTTTAACAGGACTTTCTTTGTTGTTTGCTTTTTTGTCGCTTTCCATGCGTCCATTTTCTTTCTTTTGTATGATAATATATTAACACAAATTAAGAAAATAAAAAAATAAGAAAAGGAGTGGAAAGTATGGCAGGACAGGACAAAAAGAAATATAAAGTGGGAATGTTTGGCGGCAAGTTTATGCCGTTCCACAAAGGGCATTTTTATTGTATTGATGTAGCTGCCTCACAGTGTGAAAAGGTTTATGTACTTTTGTTTAGTGGAGGAGACCAGGAGAATGAAATATTGATTAATAATCCTGGTGTTTGGTATTTAAGTATTGAAGACAGGCAGAAACATATAGAGTCTGCAATAAGAAAGTATAATAATGTAGTGTTTTATACTATTGATATTACAGGATGCAGGAACCCAGATGGTACTGAGAACTGGGATATGGAAACACCTCTTGTACGTGCAGTATGTGGAGAGATGGGTGCGGTTTATGGGAGTGAACCTGGTTATAAAGCTTATTTTGACAGGGCATATCCAGAAGCAGAGTACATACTTGTTGATGTTAAAAGGATACATTACCCAATTAGCGGGACAGCAATCAGGAATATGGAAAACAGGAAGGAGAGGGAATTATGGATAATTTAAAGAAGTCTTTTAAAAGTTTAAAATGGTATGAGTGGATAATGGCAGGAATAATGATTATTATTGCTGCATATGTAATGGTACAGTCTTTTATAAATCCAGGAAGCAGCAGTAATCCAGCGTGGCTTGATATTATTAACTTTATAAGTGCGGTATGTGGGGTTTTCTGTATATTCTTTTGTGCAAGGGCAAGTATATCTAATTTTGGCTTTGGGCTTGTTAATACAGTTGTATATATTATTTATCTTGCATACTGGAAAATATATGGGACTATGTGTCTTGAGATTTTTGTGTATTTTCCAATAAATATTGTTTCATGGGTTTTATGGGCAAAGCATAGGGATAGTGAAAGAAAAGAAATAACTATGGCAAAGAAACTTAAAATTTGGCAGGATAGTGTTATTATGGCTATAGTAATTGTATCTGCATGTCTTTACCATAAGATACTTGTTTATGCAGGCGGCAATGTTGCCTGGCTTGATGCTTTTACAGTGGCTATAGGAATTATTGCAACTGTGCTTGAAATGTACAGGTACCGTGAACAGTATGTGTTATGGATTATTACAGATATTGTTGCTGTAGCGATGTTTATTGTACATTTTGACCCAGTATACCTGGCTAAGAAAAGCATCTACCTGGTAATGGCTGTTATAGGTTTAATTAACTGGTGCAGGCTGAATAAAGAGCGTAACCATGAAAATATATAGATTACTGGAATTAAGTATGTTGTTTCTATATATAAATTATATAAATTCCTTGACCATAAAAGTACAATATATTATAATTTTGTTTGTAAAATTTATGATATATATTTATTGAAAAGAGGAAAAGAATATGAGATATGAATTAACTAAAGATTTAGAGACAGGGAATGCAATTATTGATAATGAACATAGTGAACTGTTTAAGGCTGTAAACAATATTGTTGATGCATGCAGCAAAGGGCAGGGGCGTAAAATAATGGAACCTGCTATACAGTTTCTTTTAAGTTATGTAGAACTGCATTTTTCACATGAAGAACAGCTCCAGAAAGACAGTAATTATCCAGATATAAAAATGCATAAACTGTTCCATGAAAATTATAAAAAGACGCTGAAAGATATTGCATCAGAAATCCCAGCAGATAATCCTTCTATTACAGACCTTGTAAAATTAAACAGCCATATTGCTGTACTTATAAACCATATACGTGTTGAAGACAAGAAACTTGGTACATATTTGAAACAGCATTAAAAGAAGGTGGTTCCAGTTTATATTAAAAAAGATGGATTAATTACCAGGGATTTGCAAATTAGTAATACAAAAGATTATACCAGAATGGCTCCAGATGATTCGTTATCAGATGTTTTTGGTGATTGTACATTATGGATGGAAGACTTTTTAGTATAAAGGAAATACAAAGGAGACAGAATTTTATGACATTAAAGGATTTAGAGGCTGGAAAGAGTGCTGTCATCCAGACTGTTGGCGGTGAAGGTGCATTGCGCCAGCATTTTCTTGATATGGGTGTAATACCTGGTGCTGAGGTTACTGTTATTAAGCTGGCACCAATGGGAGACCCTATGGAACTCCAGATACACGGGTATAAGCTGACATTAAGGCTTGCTGATGCAGGCCAGATAGAGGTTTCACCTATTGAAGAACGTAAACGCAGGCATGAAGGGGCGAAGGGCATTAATAAAACTGAACATCCTGGATTAGGAGAGGATGGCAGATACCATGTCAAAGCAGATGAAACTTCTCTTCCAGCAGGTACAAAACTTACTTTTGCGCTGGTTGGGAACCAGAACTGTGGCAAAACTACTTTATTTAACCAGCTCACAGGTGCAAACCAGCATGTAGGTAATTTCCCTGGGGTAACTGTAGACCGCAAAGACGGACAGATTAAAGGATATCCAGGTACATTAGTTACAGACCTGCCAGGAATTTATTCAATGTCACCATATACAAACGAAGAAATTGTTTCACGTAATTTTGTACTAGAAGATAAACCTAAGGCTATTATTAATATTGTGGATGCTACCAATATTGAACGTAACCTGTATCTTACAATGCAGCTTCTGGAAATGGAAATTCCAGTTGTAATTGCGTTAAATATGATGGATGAACTTATAGGAAATGCTGGTTCTATTGATATTAATGGTATGGAAGCCATGCTTGGTGTACCTGTAGTCCCTATATCGGCAGCGAAGAACCAGGGTGTAGATGAACTTGCAAAACATGCAGTACATATTGCACAGTACCAGGAGCATCCAGGAAGGCAGGATTTTTGTAGTGAAAGTGATGCAGGAGGTGCAGTACACAGGTGTATCCATGCGGTATGCCATTTAATTGAAGACCATGCAAAAAGGGCAGGTATTCCAGTACGTTTTGCAGCAACAAAATTAATGGAAGGTGACCATTTAATTCTTGAAAAGCTGGAGCTTGACAAAAATGAGCAGGAAATGCTTGAACATATGGTTGTACAGATGGAGAGTGAGCGTGGACTGGATAAAAGCTCTGCTATTGCTGATATGCGTTTTACTTTTATTGAAAAAATCTGTGAGAAAACAGTTGTAAAACCAAAGGAAAGTAAAGAACGTATACGCAGTGAGAAGATTGACAAGGTTTTAACTGGTAAATATACAGCTATTCCATGTTTTATTGGGATTATAGCAATAGTATTTTATCTTACTTTTAATGTTATTGGTGCATGGCTCCAGGAATTACTTGATATGGGGATAAGTTCACTTTCAGATATGGCTGGCAAGACCTTAAAAGCAGCAAATGTAAATGAAGTGCTTCAGAAATTTATTATTAATGGCATATTTGAGGGGGTAGGCTCAGTTCTTTCTTTTCTGCCAGTTATTGTTACGCTTTTCTTTTTCTTGTCGTTAATGGAAGACAGCGGTTATATTGCCAGGGTTGCATTTTTTATGGATAAACTGCTCCGTAAAATTGGTCTTTCTGGAAGAAGCATTGTACCACTATTAATTGGATTTGGATGCAGTGTGCCAGCGGTTATGGCAACACGTACCCTTCCTAGTGAAAGAGACCGTAAAATGACAATTTTGCTGACACCGTTTATGAGCTGTACTGCTAAACTTCCAATTTATGCATTTTTTGTAAATGCATTTTTTCCTGGAAAAGGAGGGCTGCTTATAACAGCGTTGTATTTGCTGGGAATATTTACTGGAATTCTGGTTGCATTTTTATTTAAAGGTACTTTATTTAAAGGAGAGGCAGTACCTTTTGTTATGGAACTTCCTGATTACCGCCTGCCAGCAGCAAAGAATACAGGGCAGCTTTTATGGGAAAAGGCAAAAGGCTTTTTGCAAAGGGCATTTACAGTAATACTTGTTGCTACAGCCTGTGTATGGTTTTTGCAGAGTTTTGGTCCTCATATGGATTTGGTTCCAGATTCTAAAGATAGTATTCTGGCAATGCTTTCTGGATGGATTGCACCAGTGCTTGCACCAATAAAACTTGATGACTGGAGGATTGTAACTTCACTTGCCAGTGGTTTTATGGCAAAAGAAAGTGTTGTTTCAACATTAGAAGTGTTATTTCCAGGCGGGGTAAACAATGCTTTGTCTACATTACAGGCAGCTTCCCTGCTGGTGTTCAGCCTGCTTTATACTCCTTGTATAGCAGCAGTGGCTTCTGTAAAAAGGGAACTTGGCAGAAAATGGGCAGCTGGTGTTGTGGTATGGCAGTGTATAATTGCATGGGTAGCATCATTTATAGTCTGTCTAGTTGGAATGATGTTTTAAAAATAAATATAAACAGGCATGTTTATTTTAAAAATGTGATAACATGCCTGTTTTGTATTTTATACAATCCAATATTATTTAAGAAAAACAAATGCAATAAGGTCAAAAAGCTGCCTGCAATTAAATGATTCTTTTGCCCATCCCATATAACCATCTTCTACGGCAAAGAATATAGCATGTCTTCCGGTTACAGTTTTAGTAATTCCGTGTAAAACATTGCTTGAGCGGTCAAATCAAATAGTACATATTTCTTCGCCATCTGTAAAGTCTTGTCCAAAGTCATAGTATTTCCAGCATATTACACAGCCTGATGTTATATTTGTAATTATTCTTGTAAATTTATCAAATTCTGTGATTATACATCCATTTTTTAGTACACATGCTGTATCTGCATTAGTGATATTATATGGGTCCAGTGCATCTTCAAAACCAAGGAAAGTTATTTCTACTTCATGGATTGTCCCGTCTGGTATGTATTCCCATAATGGGAGATATGGATTTGCCATAATCTGCCTCTTTCTGTTTATTTTTTATATTATAATTGCAAATATTAAAAAAATACACTAATTTTTACATTATTAAAGCCCCACAGAATACAGGACATATCACCATAAGCTGGGGGCCTGCCATGTTAATGGCTGTTTTTTAGGAATTTGATGTAAAAAAGACACTAAAGTCAGCACATTGGTGCCTGTATTACAGGCTGTAACTGTTTCCCTTGAAGTGCTTCTTCTATAGTATCTGGCAAAAGTTCTACATGTGCAACCAGCGAATTGTGCTTTTTCTTATAATCATCCTGTCCAAATGGCACGAAATAAATATTTTTCATATTAAAAAGCATCCCTAGGTTACGGAAGTTAATACCCATTGCATCATTGGTAGAAACAGAAATAATAAGAGGAAGTTCATTCCTAAGATGTGCTTTGGCTGCCATTAATACAGCTGAATCGGTAATTCCATTTGCAAGTTTAGCAAGTGTATTGCCTGTGCATGGTGCTATTACAAGTACATCAAGGAATTTCTTTGGCCCTATTGGTTCTGCTTCTGGTATTGTATATATTCCTTTATTGCCAGTAATATTTTCTATATCAGTGATAAAATCAGACGCCTTTCCAAAACGGCTGTCTAATGAACATACATTTGGTGAAAAAACTGGAAATATATTATAATTGTCTTTCATATCTGAAATGACTTTTTTTATCTTTGCATGTGTACAAAATGAGCCTGTTATAGCGAAACCAATATTTAGTATCTTCTTTTCCTCATTCATATGGTCTCCAATCTTGCGCAGTATGCGCATTAAATGTTAAAATTAATAGTTATATATATTTAATAATTTCATCGAAAATAATTTTGGCTGAACTTTTAGGTGAGTATATAGCAGGAAGCCCAAGACAGTGTTTTGCAGTTATTCCCCTGCTTTTGCAATATTCAAAATCTGTCCCTCCTGGTTTGGAGGCAATATCTATTATTATACAGCTGCCTTTCATTGTATTGATACGTTCAGGGGTTATAGTTACTGCAGGGGCAGTATTAAATATAAAATCATATTTGCTGAAATCACCTGTTGCTATACCATACCCATTGGCAGAAGCTTTTGCAATATCAGCAGATTCTATTGTAAGCACACTTACATGTGCCTTAAGGCTGTATAATTTATCTGCAAGTACAGTACCACACCTGCCATAGCCTATTATGAGACATCTGCTTGACTGTATATTTATGCTTCCTGATTTTATTGCCTCGCATATAGCACCTTCAGCTGTTGCAACAGCATTTTGTATAGCTATTTCAGGTATTTTCATATAATCTAAAAACATTGCCTTTTCAGAATTGCATATATCTATAAGATAATCTGGCAGTACGCCGCCTATAATGTATGTTTTGGAATGTATAAATGGAATTATGCCAGTTAAGGTTTCTTTTGTAACTGCAACTGGAAGCAGAAGAATTTCATTGCCAGTCCTGCTATATACATCTTCACACTGTTCTAATGGCATGCTGTCCTGGCTGGAAGTATAACTGCCTGCAGTACCAGGTATATCTACTACCGTAAATCCATATTCTGTAAGCATATTGCTAAGATATCTTTGGCGTTTGTCATTACCATATGAATATATAGTCTGGAACTGTTGCATATATCTGCCTCCTGGTGAAATAAAATATTTTCCATAAATTAAAATATGCTAGAAACAGGAAAATGTGAGAAATAAATTTAAGAATGACCAGGTATTATTCTGGTTGTCCATATACCAGTTTTACTGGCAGTAACAGCCTGGTGTGTAGTTTTACGTTGGTTTGCATTATAGTATTTTATCTGTTATAATAACTTAAATTATGTTTAAATCCAGCAGCCAGAGCCTGTATATATAATATTGTACAGGCGCCTATTTACATAGCAGATATGGGGAGTGTTTATGAAAAACTTATGGAATTATATATCAGGGAAAACCAAGATTGCCCTTACAATGAAGCAGGTGGTTTCATATCTTACAGTGATTATGGCGTGTATACACACAGTATTATTTATACTGTTTTTTTATTTTAATGTAGATATGATGGCAGTAGTAAACATTGTTAGCATAACTGTATATGTAAGCTGTTTTATATGGCTACGTTTTGAAAAAAGCCCTTATGTTGTATTTAACATGTGTTATGGTGAAGTAATAATACATGCAATGCTTGCAACATTTGCAGTGGGAAGTTCTTGTGGTTTTCTGTTGTATATGGTATGTATGATACCAATAGCCTATTATGCGGCATATTCCTTCAAAGATTCAAAAAATTTAATAAATCCCGTTATATATGTATTAACTACAATGGTGGTTTTTATAATTTCAAAATGTGCAGAATGGTTATTTGAACCTATGTATAATATTGGTAATAACTTTATAAGGGATATTATTTATATTATAAATTACCTTCTGGTAGTTATTACAATAGTTGCTTTTATGAGTACATTTCTTATACAGATAAGGACACTTGAGGAACTGATGCTTAGAAAAAACAAGAAGCTTGAGATATTGTCCACCCAGGATGCACTTACAGGTCTTTCTAATAGAAGAAGCATTAATGAAAGTTATAAAAAAATACTGGTAGAAAATAACAGCTTTTCCGTAATACTTGGTGATATTGATGATTTTAAACATATAAATGATACTTATGGGCACTCATATGGTGACAGTGTACTCAAGGCTGTAGCAAATGTATTTAAGGCATCTGTTGGTGATGATGATACTGTATGCAGATGGGGTGGGGAGGAAATACTTGTACTGCTTCCATGTTGTAATAAGGAAACAGCGGCCACCGTAGCAGAGAGAATTGCTGATGGTGTAAGAAAAATATCAATTATTTATTATGATGGTCAAAGCATTAACGTTACCATGACATTTGGAGTTGCATCTTCAAATGAAGAGATGGATATTAAAAATATTACTAAAAAAGCGGATGACAGGCTGTACTATGGTAAAAAACATGGTAAAAACCGTGTTATAAAGGAGGATATAATTTAATACTGCTGTATTTAAGGATTTATATATGTACATAATTAAGGTTTATCACTTATTTTGTCCTTGACAAAAAGGATTGTTTTGGGTATGCTAAAACTGGATTTACATACAAGCGTAATTAAAGGCGGGAAAGGAACGGGTACCAATGATTAAAGCTGCGATATGTGAAGACAGTGAACTTGACAGGGATATGCTCAAGGAGATTATAGGTCTTCTTCTGGCTGACAGAGGCCTGGCATATGATATAGTTTCATATGTCAGCGGGCGTGAACTTGTTTCAGGGTATAAGAACCATCCACTGGATATTATATTTCTTGATATTCTTATGGATGATATAAATGGCATTGAAACTGGCAGGCTGATAAGGGAGATGGATGACAAGGTAGAGATAGTTTATTGTACATCAAGTAAGGATTTTGCTATTGCTGCATATGATGTACATGCCATGGGATATCTTCTTAAACCATATGAAACATTACGTATTGGCGCTGTAATTGATTATTATGTACAGAAACATCCACAGAAGAACCATAATTATATTGAGGTGAAGTCCAGGCACAAGCCGCTCATTATTCCTTATAAGGATATAATACATATGGAGTCAGACAATAAAGTTGTATATATCTATACTACAACCCAGGGGATTGTCAAGGTGTATAATAAACTTGATGCATTTGAAAATGAGCTTGCAGACAGCAGGTTTTTGAGATGCCACCAGAGTTACCTTGTAAATATGCAGTATGTGGTGAGTGTTGTAGATTCAGATTTTATAATGATTGATGACCAGATGATACCTATAAGGAAAAGTGGAAGGAAGCTCATTGTCAAAAAATATGAGGATTATTTAAAAGAATCGTTAAAAAATCATTAGAAACCATAAGATTGTAAAGTTTTTTGGCTGGATATTGTCATTCATGTGGCAATATCTTTTCTTTTTTATTTATTTTATCAATTTATTGTTAAAGTCATTGAAAAGTCATATTGTATTTGTTATCATGTTTAATAAAAAACCAGTTTATTGTCTGGATTAAACCAGGCAATACAGACAGGCAGAATCTTATTTTTATCTAATTAGTGATTTCCAGGCATACTTCTTGATAAAAATTTGCAGACAGAAAGGAATGGTGGTTGTATGAAGGTTAATGGTCTTACAGAAAGTGAAAAGATAACGATGAAATGTGTATGGGACTTAGGTGAGGGAGCACGGCTCGCACACATAATGGAGGTTGCTAACAGCAGATACAAGAAGAACTGGAAACCACAGACTGTTTCTACATTTTTAGGCAAACTTGTAAGAAAAGGTTTTCTTGAGCAGTACAGGGATGGAAGGTACTTTTATTACCATATCCTGGTTTCCAGGCATGATTACAGGTGCCGCATGTTACGTGATGATTTAGACTTCTGGGATGATGGGGATGTAGATGAATTTGTCAGTGAATTAATGGATAAAAAGACATTTTCCATTGCACAGAGGACAGAAATATTAAAAATGGTATCAAAAAAATATTAATAAAATATATTGCAAATATTGGTATTGTAACTGAAAGGAGTCTGGCAGGCTATGTACAGGGCTGTAAAAAGATTTTCTGTTATTGTGGCATGTAGTGTATTTATTATGGCAACTGGCTGTGGAAAGGCTGGACAGGAATATGATAAAGCTGTAGAACTTATGGAATCTGGCAAATATGAAGATTCGCTGGAACACTTGGAAACTGCAATTAAGGAAAATAGTGAAAAGGCGGAATATTATATTACATATGGAATGGTGCTTAACAATCTTGGATGTTATAAGGAAGCAGAAAAAGAGTTTGAGAAAGCATACCAGGATACTGAAAATAAAATATCTGGACAGAATAATAAGCAGCTTTATCTTGGACAGGCAATAGCCTATATGGGGCAGGGTGAATATAATAAAGCTATAGAGGCATGTGACAAGGCTGTTAAAATAGACCAGTATAGTTATCTTGATGTAAAATTTAAAATAATGAAAGCATCCATTAAAGAGATTACAGGTGATACAAAAGGTGCATTGGAAGTCTATAATGATATACTGGAAGATGAAGACGGACAAATTACAGATGTATATACAGCAAGGGGCAGCCTGTACTTAGAGCTTGGAGAAGAAAAAAAGGCACTTGATGATTTTTCAGCTGCTGCAGGGTCTGGTGAAAAGTGTTATGATGCATATTTTGCAATGTATAATATTTATATGGGAATGGGGGATAATGCTAATGCAGAGAAAGCAATAAAAAATGTGACAGATATAAAGGCAGAAACTGCTGAAGAAATGCTGCAGCTTGGTAAGGCATATTATTATAAGGGCGATTATACTGCTGCATCATCAAATCTGGATAAATCTCTGGACAAAGGATGTAAAGATGCTTTGTATTATCTTGGAATGGTGCTTATGGCAGAGAATGATTATACTGCTGCTGTTGGCAAATTCCAGGAATATATTAGTTCAGGAAGCAGGAGTAATGTAGCACAGGCTTATAACCAGGCAGCAGGCTGTTATATTGAACTTGAAGATTTTATCAGTGCAGAAAGCTATATTGATAAAGGGCTTGGGTCTGGAATATCTGGGGCATACAGGATTCTTGGCAAAAACCAGGTGGTGCTTTATGAAAGAATGAAGAAGTATAAAAAGGCAAGAAATGCAGCAGAAGAGTATCTGCAGAAATATCCTGGGGATACAGAAATGCAAAAGGAACTTTTATTTATTAATACAAGAATTGAAACTGTGGATTTAGGAAAGAAAGCAGCAAAACAGCAGTGACCTGTAAAGTATAGATATTAGGAGGCAGTAAATTGGAAACAAAGACATTTGAAACTGCAGAAAAGAAGGAACGGGTTATACTCGTTGCGGTAGCAACATCAGATAACGATGATACTGTGCAGTCTCTTGATGAACTGGAAGAACTTGTGCAGACTGCTGGTGCAGAAACTGTTGCAAAGGTTATACAGAACAGGGAGAGGATACATCCAGGGACTTATATTGGAAAAGGGAAAATTGAAGAAATCCAGGGACTTATATACAGCCTGGGAGTGGATACGGTTATTTGTGATGATGAATTGTCACCGGCACAGAACTATAACCTGGAAGAAGCACTAGATGTCAAGGTTATTGACAGAACAGTACTTATACTTGATATATTTGCAAAAAGGGCATCTACAAGTGAGGGTAAGTTACAAGTGGAACTTGCACAGCTGAGATACAGGGCATCCCATCTTATAGGAGGCCGGAGCGGGCTTTCACGTCTTGGAGCTGGAATAGGTACAAGGGGGCCTGGTGAACAGAAACTTGAAGTGGACAGGCGTATTATAAAGGAAAGAATTACACAGGTACGCAGGGAGCTTGAGAATGTAAAGCAGACAAGGGAGCTTACACGTAAGAAACGGCAGGAAAACTTTGTACCTGTAGTTGCTATTGCAGGATATACTAATGCAGGAAAGTCCACCCTTCTAAATAAGCTTACAGGGGCAGGAGTATTATCAGAAGATAAGCTTTTTGCAACGCTTGACCCTGTTACCCGGAGGCTTTCACTCGAAAATGGAGGTGAAATGCTTTTTACAGATACAGTAGGATTTATAAGGAAGCTTCCCCACCATCTTATACAGGCATTCCGCAGTACGCTTGAAGAGGCTAAGTATGCAGATATAATACTTCATGTTGCAGATTGTTCTAATCCTGATATAGACAACCAGATGTATACTGTGTATGATACCCTTGGAAAGCTTGGTATTGGTGATAAAAAGATTGTTACAGCATTTAATAAAATAGATTTATTTGATGGTGATGTTAATTTAAAAGACCTGAGGGCAGACAAAACTGTAAAGATTTCAGCTAAAAATGGAACAGGGCTTGAAAAGCTGCTGGATGTACTTACAGAAACAGCCAAGGAAGGAAAGGTGATTTTAGAGAGGGTTTTTCCTTATAATGAAGCGTCAAAAATTAACGAAATACACAAGGCAGGACAGGTTATAGAAGAGGATTACAGGAATAATGGCATATATGTAAGAGCAGATATACCAAGGGAGTATATGTATATGTTTGAAAAATAATTTAACCTAATTAAGAAAGCCGTATACATGCTATATAATATAACTAGCGGGTATATGGCTTTTACTTATGCCAGAATAATTACAAGCTTCTTATTTAAAGCCAGTTTAGACATGGTAAAATGGGTTGTTGGTTGTATTAATATCCTTTGAAAACATAATTCTGTGGTAATTTTCTCTATATATATTTTGCACAAAATTTAGAATATATATTGAAAAAAAATGGAATTAATGATAGAATACAAAGAGTAGTAATGTAGCAGGTAAACACGGAAGTATACCAGAACCAAAATTAGGAGGGAGACACAGAATGATTATAAAACATAATATGACTGCGCTGAATGGAAGCAGGCAGTACTTTAAAAATGTAAAAGATAGCCAGAAGATGTCTGAGAAGCTTTCTTCTGGTTACAGGA
>VSNJ01000123.1 GCA_009774235.1 Lachnospiraceae bacterium | reverse complement strand
TTTTGAAACCTGCAAATATTTCCCGTACTTTTTTTCAAGAAAATTTTTATCATACAAAGATATAGATTTTTTCATATATTACTGTATAATGGTAACATAACATATAAAAAATAGCAAGGAACAGATTTATGAAAATATTAATATACCACTGGAATTCATACAACCAGAAAGATGTAGAAGAAGCCTTTGTAAAAACTGGCAATTATATAACAATTCTTGAGAGAAAAACAGAAAATATCGAAGAAGATATGGCATATGTATACACTGTAACAGATATGCTTGAACAGCAAAAACCTGATATGCTGTTTTCTGTCAATTTTTTTCCAGTTCTTGCACAGGCATGCCATGAAACTGGCATTCCCTATGTCTGCTGGAATTGTGACAGCCCTCTTCTTGCAATGTACAACAATGCTGTATTTTATAATACAAATTTTATATTTACATTTGACCGTTCCAACTATGAAGAGTTTAAAAACCTTGGTGTAAACCATATTTACCATCTTCCACTTGCTGCCAACACAGAACACTTTAAAAACATATTAAAATGTAATAATACAGATATTGTATTATCTAAATATGATATATCATTTATTGGAAGCATGTATGAAAACAATTCTTTTGACAGAATTGCATCAAGCCTGCCAGACTATTTATGTGGATATTTTGATGGTGCACTCTATGCACAATTACAAGTATCAGGAGGCAATATATTAGAAAAACTCCTTACACATGATATATGCAGGCAGCTTGAAGAAATAACCGACTACAGGAAATCACCAGATTCTTTTGCAGATATACGTACCTTATTTTCAACAACTGTACTAGGATTTAAAGCAGCATCAATGCAAAGGGAATTCTATCTTAACAGCCTTGCTGCATATTTACAAAAAACCCTTTCCAATAAACATAAATGTTTCTTGCACCTTTTTACTGGAAGCAATACAGACTTACTTCCATTTATAAAGTGCCATGGAAAAGTGGATTATAATACAGAAATGCCAGTTATATTCAGACAGAGCAAGATAAACCTTAATATGACAATACCAAATATCAAGACCGGCATACCATTACGTGTATGGGATATATTAAGCTGTGGTGGGTTTCTTATGACAGACTTCCGTATAGAACTTATGGATTTCTTTATACCAGGTGAAGATATTGTAGTATTTGAGGATGCATATGAACTAGAAGACAAAGCAGGCTTCTATCTGTCACATGATACCATAAGAAATAAAATTGCACAAAATGCATATAACAAAATTTCAAAAGGACACACCTGCCAGAACAGAATTGAAAATATTTTACAAACAATATCAAAAGAAATATAACTATATCCAGTCCAGCCTGGATATTATGAAAGGAAATATTAAAATGACAAATAATAAATATATAAAAGAAGAGAACCAGATTTATACAGAGAGGTTTGACCTTGCTTATGGACGGGTTATATTAATAAATTCTGAAACAAATAATGCAAATACCTTGCCGCTTTCCAAGGAAACCGCTGCATACTTCCAGAAGACATCACATTTCCTTATACAGGTATGCGAAGCTTATAAACTTGTTAGTACAGGTGAAATAAACCAGTTGGATATTCCAGAACTAAAACATCTTAACAAGTCACTATATAAAGATATTGAAGGTGACAACTATAACCAGAGTTATGCAAACCCTGCTTTTGCTGTAGAAAAGCTTGGTGATGGCATTGGCACACTTCTCTGTGTACTATATACAGAATTGCGTGGAAATATTGCATATGCCTTTGAAGAACGTCTTTTTTATTTAACAACATCACTGGAATTATATATTGAAATATATAACCTGCTTGAAGACAATAACTGTACTGTCAATGAGCTGCGTGATGCTATATATTATCACTTCTTTGACTATGCTGATATTACAGCAGCTGATAAAATACGTTCCCTTACAGACCCTGGAATGTCATTTGCCACAGATATTATTATGGAAAAAGACCTTTCTACACCTGCATATCTTTATCTTTTTGGAGAATACATTTCTGAAAATGAATATAAAACTTCAGAATATTTAAGCACACTGCCAGAAGATAAAATAAAAAACATGGCATCAACATTTACACAAGGGTATAAAAAGGGATTTGATGCATACCATATTGATATTTCTAAGAAAAAAACTGTAAATATACGTTATGCCCTGGGCTTTGAAAGAATTATACATGAAGCAATACTGCAGTTTAAAGAAATGGGGTTAGAACCTTGTATATACAGGGCAGGGGCAAGCCTTATAAACCGTTCTGCCGGTGGCAAAAATGGTTATTATGGCGGATGTCCTAATAAACAATACAACTATGACCACCGTATGGATGAAGCTGTTATATTTGACAAAGCATTTGCAGACCGCCGTTTAAGCGCACAGCGCCAGGCTTTTGAAGATATGGCAGGACTTGCAGCAGGATATGCTGGCCCTGCAGTTATAGAAACATTTGGCGGAGACAATTTCATTGCTGCAGATAAGAAAGAAATCCCACGTTTTAATGAAAAACAACAGAAACAACGCACAAGTTACCAGGCAGCTTCATCGCTGCTGGTTAATGAATTTATACCAGGAGATACTATAAGTTTTACAATAATATCATATCCTGTGCCAGAGATTGGAAAAGATTATGAAAAAATATTTGATGATACTATAAAAGTAAATACCCTGGATTCTGCAATTTATGAAAAAATCCAGTCATGCCTTATTGATACACTTGATATGGGGGATTATGTAACTATAACTGGACGTGGAGAAAACACTACAAATATTACTGTTGCACTTTCACCTATAAATAATCCTGAAAAAGAGACAAAATTTGAAAACTGCCTTGCTGATGTAAATATTCCTTTAGGTGAGGTATTCACATCACCTAAGCTAAAAGGCACAAACGGGCTGCTACATGCAGTATCAATATACCTTGATGGTCTGCAGTATACAGATTTAAAATTAAATTTTAAAGATGGGATAATTACAGATTATTCATGTAAAAATTTTGAACTAGAAGAAGAAAACAAGCGTTATATACATGAAAACCTGCTTCACCAGCATAAAACACTTCCTATGGGCGAATTTGCTATTGGCACCAATACCACAGCATACCAGATGGGCCGTAAATACAATATATCACACCTTCTGCCAATATTAATAACAGAAAAAACAGGTCCTCACTTTGCTATTGGGGATACATGCTTTTCACATGAAGAAGAATTGCATACATTTAATCCTGATGGCAAAGAAATGAAATGCAAAGAAAATGATTATTCAATGCTGCGCACTACAGACAGCATGAATGCTTATTTTAACTGCCATACAGATATAACAATACCATATAATGAACTTGGAGATATTATAGTCCATACAAATAATGGTACTTCTGTTAAAATTATTGAAAATGGATACTTTGTGCTTCCAGGTACAGAAGAACTAAACAAAGCACTTGGTGTATATTGAAAGCCAGGCGGATTGTAAATATCCGCCTGGCTTATTTTTTATAACATGGATTTTTAAGTTCACGTGATACCATAATAATTGATGCCAGCCCTGCCATACAGTCTGCCACAGGCCCAGCATACATAATACCATCTATACCCATAATTAGTGGTAATATAACCAGTAAAGGCAGCAGGAATATTATCTGTCTTGTAAGAGAAAGAAAAATGCCTCTTTTAGGTTTACCTATTGCTGTAAAGAAATTTGATGATATAGGCTGCATGAAATTTAAAAATGTAAAAAACAAAAATATCCTGAAATAATTAACTGCAAACTGGAAATATTCTTCGCTTCCATCACCAAATACTGCTATTATATTTCTTGGAAATACCTGGAACATAATAAATGCTATTACAGATAAAACAGCACCATAAAATACCGCCCTTAAATATACACTTTTAACCCTGGAATATTTTTTAGCTCCATAATTAAAACTTGCAATAGGCTGTAATCCTTGTGAAATTCCTATTAAAAATGAAAAGAAGACCTGGTTTACTTTTGTTATTATACCTACACATGCAATAGGTACTGCCTCCCCATATACAGATAATGAACCATAGTATTTTAAAGATTTATTCATTACAATCTGTACCACCATCATTGCAACCTGGTTACTAAATGGTGATGCTCCAAGCGAAATAATTTTTGACAGATATTTTCCTTGTGGTTTTAAATGTTTAATCTCTATTTTAACTGTTTTATAGTGGCAAATATATATAACTGCTATTGCTGCTGAAACTACTTGTCCTATTATAGTTGCAAGCGCTGCACCTGCCATTCCCATACTAAATCCAAATACAAATATTGCATCAAGTATTGTATTAATAACTGCACCTGCCATATTACAAACCATAGTCATGCCAGGGCTTCCATCTGCCCTTATAAGATGTCCGCCGCCTGTAGCAAATATAAGAAACGGAAAACCTATAGATGTAATCCTTGTATAAGTCATGGCATAACCAATTACATCATCAGGTGAACCAAAGAATTTAAGCAGCGGTGTCATAAATATCTGTGTAAATATACATAACAAAGTTCCAAGCACAAAAAGCATGGTTGCCGGATTTCCTATATAATATGCTGCTGTTTTCTTATCCCCTGCACCCATTGAAAGATTAAATGCAGAAGCCCCGCCTATACCAAAAAGCAAAGCTATGGCAATACATGTAATTGACAGCGGAAAAGCTATATTTGTAGCAGCATTGCCAAGCCCTCCCACACTTCTTCCTATAAAAAACTGGTCAACAATATTATAAAGCGCACTTACAAGCATTGCTATAATACTTGGTACTGCAAATTTAATTAAAAGCCCATTTACAGGCAATTCACCCAGAGGGTTTTCTACTTTTGGCATTTTGTCTTTTTGCTTATCTTTCTGTTCCACTTTACTACACTCCTCATATAATTATTTTTCATTATAATTAGAGTATACATATTTTTCCTATAAAATTCAAATAATTACTGCTAAAATTCCTATACAGGCAAGATAAAAAGCGCCTGTACCTATAAGTACAAGCGCAACTTCCTTAAAATATTATACTTATTACAAAGACTTCATTATCTCCAATGCTTCTAAATCTGCCTTTTGTGCAGCTTTTATTAATTCACATGTCTTTTTCCTTGTTTCCTTGTCTGCAAGTTTTTTTAACATGCCATCCATATCCTGTCCACTATCTGGATTATATAAAGACTGCATTTCCATAATTGTGCCACTGCATTTTCTAAATAATCCGGATATCTTTTTATAATCACTACATCTGCCAGCATCTTTTTCTGCAAGTTTTCCAAAATATAAAGAAGCACAGTTCCTTCCATCAGAAAGACAAGCTATTGCATCATTCTGGCACAGCATTTTTTCAAATAAAAGTGTATAGTTACCTCCTACAGAAAAATTACTTTCATCTTCTATTGCTTCTATCCATGCATTATAGGCATTTATTCCCTTAGCATAACCACAGTCCATCCTTCCAGATAACGCCTTAATGCCATTTCTTATAATATCCTCTGATGTAAACTTCCTGCCTTCAATAGCACCTATACACATAACGGTCTGTGTATCTGTATTTTCCCACCAGTTACTACAAATAAAATAACCACTTTCATCAATTTTAATTCCAGATGAAAACTCTGGGTCTTCCTGGAAGAAATTCCATCCAAGCAGTTCCTCTCCATTATTACGGTATCCAGTAATTATACATGCTTCTGGCGGACCAATAATTCCTAATGCAATACATGGATATCCTTCATCAATATGTTTTTTAATAAATGAAATAAAATCCTCCTTTGTTGTATCTTCTTCTCTTCCAAGAAAAGAAAACTCTCTTCCTAATGCCTTTGCACCAATTCCATATACTTCGTTACTTTCTTCAAAAGTATGGTAAATATCAACATTACTTAAATCCCAGTCTTTGGTATTCCAGACAAACCTGAAAGCTGCCCCGCATGATACCATTGTAAAATAGTATTCCAGGCTGTCACCCAGATATTCTGTACATGCCTTAAGACATATTGGATATGGTGCTGCCCCTCCATATGCACCATAATGTACTTTAGGGACACCATATAAAATAACACTGTCACTGCTTCTTGAAAAATACTTTTCCATATCAATATCACTCCTCTTCTCTTTTTTAATGGGCATACCAATACTGTATACATCTGGAAATATTCTCTCTTTTCCTGCAATTAATCTTTTCTTACGGAATATACTTGGTGTTACACCTGCAATTTTATAAAATGCCCTTGTATATGTTTCAGGATTTGCAAAGCCATATTTATATGCAATTTCAATAATTGTCTTATCCGAATTTACTAAATCCATAGCAGAACATTTTATACGCCTTTCCCTTATATACTCTGCAAGTGGACGTCCCATATCATTACGGAATATCTCACGTATATATGATTTAGAATATCCAATATTTTTCTCTAATTCATTATAATCCAATTTTCCATTCATTATATTAGCTTCTATATAACACACAAGTGATTTGGTATATACTGGATAACCCATAAAAACCCCTTTCATTTCATAGTATATTTAAAAACCAACAATGTACAAATTAATTATAATAAATATATTATTAGCTGTCTTGACTTTTTTAAGGAAATATATAACAGCCCTATGGCCAAGATTTGCTATTACATTTATAAGTCGGAGAAACTACTATATATTAAATAAATATCTGGTTCTATATACATATCTGGATAACAGAAACCTTTCTGTAAATTTTTACACTGCCTTTACCAAAATAAAGGAGAATTTAAAGATGAACAACAATTTTTTTCACCCCGTGAACACGTGGCAGCTGGTGCTATTTATTAATCTATATCTAAATGTTTCCGTATATAACCAAAACAACGGTTTAACATATCTGTATCTACTTCCCCTTTTTTATTAAATGCTGTTGCTTCTACTGTAAATGTACCATTATATTGTATTTTATGTATAAATGAAAAGAAAGCATCAAAATCAATATTACCCTCTCCTACAGGTAATGTGCACAACTGGTTCCAATCCATATATCCGCCTGCATAGTCATTTATATGGTAATGTCTTATATGTCCATCTTTCCATAACCAGCTATATTCTTCTTTATATAATAAATCTATCTGCTGGTGGAATGATGCCATCTTTGTATCAAACACAAAATGTATACCAGAATAACGTTCTGCCAGTTCACACCAGTGTTTCATAGGATTTTCCCTGTTACATACTACATTCTCAACTAACAACTCAATCCCATAGTTATTTGATATATCTGATAAATATTTATATGCTTCCAAATTATTATGGAAATTCATATCTGATGTAATACCATCCCACAGATGTATTACAAGCTTCTTTGCATGTATTTTGTCTGCTAAAACACAATTAATTTTAAACAAACGCAGAGCTTCTTTAGTTTCATTTTTACTTAATGCCTCTCCAATATGCTTCTCACAATGCATAACTGGAACTATAATTCCTATCTCTTGCAAATATTCTGCTATATTATCTGCTTTATCATACCATGAATTATACATCATAAACTCAAATCCATCACAAGACAAATTTTGTGATAATGGTTCTAATAACTTATAATCCCTGTTATTTGGTTTCCCAATTAAAGCTCCAGTAGAACATAATATCTTACTCATAACACATCCTCCTTCAAAACATATTAATATAGTAGTTTTTTATAGATACTTAATCTTGCATTATTATCCCTGGTTAAATAAGTTATCCTATACCATATATAGCTTTTCTATATTAAAAATTATATAATATTAAGTATTAATTTTCCACTATATTAAGATTGTCTGATACAAAATATTATGTTATTATATTGCAGGAGTTATTAAAAGAAAGGATTTTTTAGCAGCTTCACAGTTTAATAGGAGGGATAAATATGTTAAAGGAATTATTAGTTGCAAATGAAAAGTTTACAGAAAAAATGAAAGAGGATAAAAATGTATTAGGAGCCTGGTATTTTGGTTCACTTGCACATGGAAATTCTGATAAATATTCAGATATAGACATAGTATTTCTGATTACAGAAACCAGTTTTAATAAAACAGAAAAAAATGTATATAACTTATTATCACAATGTTGTGACAAAATTATATTAATGTGGGAAGAAACTTTTAACAGCCAGGCAATAAAAAACTATGACTTTCTGCTTAGTATAGATGGTATAATATTCCAGTATGATATATGTTTACTTAATAGTGGCAAAATTGATGATTTTATGTGCCAAATACATTATACAGGTTTAAAACCAGAAGATATAGTTTTTGAAAAAGAACATTTTGTAAGTGGTTTAATCCATGCAGCGCCTTCTGGAAGTACATGGAATGATAATTATAAACGTATTATAGATACTTACTGGCTACATATACATATGAGCAAAAAATACTTTGCCAGAAAAGATTTTTTTAAATTAGAGGGAATACTTAGAGTACTTATGGACAGCCACGCTTCACTATTACTTACAGCATATGACCAGTTAACATGGGGCAGTACTGCAAATAAACTTCATTACATTGATAGTATAAAGCAACGTCATTTAATGAAATATGGATGTATAGAAGACTGGCAGAAGATGAAGGAAAACCTTGAAACAGAAATACAGTGGTTTTGCATGGATGTACAAGAAATATGCACTCCAGAATATAAAAAATATAATAACAGCCTGAGCACCAGAATTATAAAATTTTGGAAAAGTTAATTAAACATTACTTTTAAACTGTAAAATTGCACAAAGATTATATTACTTTGGAATTGCCAGGGCTGGTAACTTTGTGCATTTTTTAATTTTTAAACACTCCCTGGCAATATTATATTACATTAATGGTGCAATAGCCTTCATAATGCATCCTGTCAGCTTCACTTTTAATTTTTCATTATATACAGTTTTCATTGAAACCTCCCTGCACTTTAGAAGAGTATTCTGGAAATCTTCCTCAATATCTGGAATACAATCTGTATTATATAAATAAACAGCACATTCAAAATGATGGTACAAACTGCGGTAATCCAGGTTAATTGTTCCAACTACTGCCTCTCTTGAATCACTTACAAATACTTTTGCATGGACAAATCCAGGCGTATATTCATATATTTTTACTCCTGATTCTAAAAGAGATTTATAATGTGTCTTTGCTAAAGCATATGGAACTGATTTATCTGGAATGCCAGGCAGTACAAGTATTACCTCGACACCTCTCTCTGCTGCAAATTTCAAAGCAGTTTCCATCTCCCCGTCCAAAACCAGGTATGGTGACATAATATGCACATATTCCAAAGCCCTGTTAAGAATATCCATATATACTCTTTCACCAAGTTTATCATTATCAAGCGGACAGTCCCCATATGGAATAACAAAACCTTTGGCATCTTCTACAGGAAATGACGGACGTGAAAGAAAATTGGCAGATTTATCCTCTTTTTCATCTATGCCCCACATATTAAGAAACATTAATGTAAAGCTTTTAACAGCCTCTCCCTTAAGCATTACTGCAGTATCTTTCCAATGTCCAAATTTAACTATATGGTTAATATATTCATCCGCAAGGTTCACACCGCCATTAAAAGCTGTATGTCCGTCAACTACCAGAATTTTTCTATGGTCACGGTAATTATAATGTGTAGAAACAAATGGTGATACAGGGGCAAATATTTTACATTTAATACCTAATTTCTCCAAACGCTTTGGGTAATCATGTGGAAGCAGTGAAAATTCACATGTTCCATCATACATAACACGGACATCTACACCACCAGCAGCTTTTCTTGCAAGAATTTCCAGTATCCTGCCCCACATCAGGCCTTCATCAACAATAAAATACTCCATAAAAATAAAATACTTTGCTTCTTCAAGCTGTTTTAACATTTCAGTAAACATATCCTCACCTAATGGAAAGTATGTAACAGCTACATTTTCATATACTGGATGGCATCCACTCCGTTGTATGTAATGTGCTAATCTGGCAACCCCGCTATTTTCTTTAGAAAGTTTTTCCAATACTTCCTGTTGTTGTAATATATTATTCTTTGTGTCCATAATTATATCATTGATACGTTTCTTTAAAGCTCTATGTCCAATATTGCTCTGTGTATAAATAAATAAAAGCACACCAAATACAGGCAGTGTCATAATTACAACAAGCCATGTAATTTTTGCTGTTGGGTTAATCTTGCTATTTAACAAGCCAACTACCATAACAAATGAAAACAGCACAGTACCTCCAAAAATATGTGGCAGAAATTCTTCAAACCATTGGAAGATACTGAAAAGAATAATAACCTGAACGGCCAGTAATAGCAAAAACAGCCCAAAACGGCTGAAAATAGCATGGATAATCCCCTTCTGGCCTTTTTTCAACAAAGTAATTCCTTTATTTTTATAATCTATATACATAATAATCCTCCATGCTGGCTTTAGCGGCTCAAATAGTATAGCAGGACAAGCCTGCTTTAGAAAAATGCTGGTTTTGTATTTTTCTTGTGTGAAATTTAATATATCTTAGGTAGCTTTTTTGCTGCCTTAGATATATTTTTTATACTAATCTCCCATGCCTGTAATGCACAAAATACCATGACATATAAAGAAAAGAATTTATAAACGCACCTATATTGGATGAACGAAGATATGTAATCACTCCCACGCTTGCAATCCAAAAGCGAAATAATATTGCAGTAGAAGATAAACTCCATAAACTTTCATAAGGGAAAAAAACCAGACAGCCTGCAAATAATACCTGTTAAAATTCCTAATAAAAATAATAATGAATATGATTTGAAATTATCTTTAATTTTTATTGGAATATCTTTATCATTACTATTATATACTTCTTTATTACTATTAACTTTTGTATGGTCTTCTTCAAGCCAGAAATCATAACCATTTGAATAATCCAAAATTTTCTGGTAATATTTATCAGAAGAAACATCTTCTGAATCCATAACTGCATTAATAAATTCCTGTGGTGGTTTATATCCATGCTGTAATATATAATGCATTATCAGGCTAGGGGCAGCATATACTGTCCCGTCCTTTCCCCAGACACGTATTTCATAATAACCAGCCTGTCGCTTTTCATCTTTATACACAACAACTGGTACACCCTTTTCTATATTTTTGCACAAACTACATACATGGAATCCTCTGCAGACATTTACTGGATATCTAAGATACTTCCAAAGTTTTTCTATAAACTCTTCTGGCACATCACCTTTATTTATCATATGCCCTTTTTCTAACCAGCCAATATTCAAGGAATCTTCTTTATCTGTATATTTATATTTTGTTAAATCCTTAAAATACATTTTTTATTCTCCTTCTTGTATATGAATAAAATTAAATTTATCCAGCAAAAAGTATTACAACTAATTCTGCTATTTACTTATACCTCTGCTATCACTTTGCTGGCTTTGATATGAACATGTACTCTGGTAAAAAATACGAAAAATAAAACTATATTAACTATTATAACACAAAATATACGGGAATTGTGAACTTATTAAAAACAATACAAATAAAATTGTTAGTTATCTATATAGAATAATTATTCCAAATACAAGATAAAAAAATAAGGTATAGTACCATCATAAGCTATGAAACATATGAACAACCAGATAATTGGGTATGCCAGCTGTCTAGTATCCGTTATGTTATTTATAATAATTTTTTATATGTTTTTAAAAAATATACCACTTATAATATATTTTATTATATCATGTTTTTAATATCACTTTCACAATTTTGTATAAAATGGAACACATTATATGCATCAATGGCACGTTTTGTATCTTTAACACTGATAAAATATGCTATAAATAAAATTTCTATACTTTCCATTACACACGGTATTGCATTTTTTTCTTTTATAGAAAGATTAATTACACTTTCATAACCTGAAATAACTGATTTAACATTTTCAATCCATTCATTTTGGGTAAAAGCATTATCTGTTTCTTCTGCTAATAATCCCGTCAGAAAATAGCAAATATCAAATATTCTTATATTCCTTTGGCTTAAATCAAAATCAATATATCCCGATAAACCACCTTTAGAAAATAAAAAATTTCCAAAATGTATATCTCTATGAATCAGTTGTTTTGGTAAGTAATTATAAAAACTTTCTAGCAATTCTACTGTTTTTAGATATTCTTCTTTGCCTATTATCCTCCACTCATTATTTGTTAAACTTTCATTTATCCATCCTTTCATTTCTTCTAACAGGCTATTATCCCAAAATTCAATTTCTTTTTCACATTTCATAAATGCCCTATGTAACTGTGCAATGGCATATCCCATTTTATGGGTCATTGTTTTATCTTTAATATCAGAAATATTACTACCCTCTAATTTTTCTGACATAAGAAAATAAATATTTTCATGTCCAACATATTTTTGTCCTGTTTTTGTATAAATTATCTTAGCAACTGGAATATTGTAATCCAATAATATTTCCGATATTTTTATATTTCTTTCCATCTGCTCTTTATTATTATACAC
>VSNJ01000122.1 GCA_009774235.1 Lachnospiraceae bacterium | reverse complement strand
CCCTGCCTTTATATCAGAATATTTTCCCATATGATTATAACAGTTTTTTTGCATTATGTCCAAAAGACTAATTGAAGCTTATAAAAATAAAGCTTGCATAAAATGTTAAAATATGCTAAAGTATTTGATTGTGATACGTTAAATTTCCTTGTTCTTCCCTATTAGGACATGTTGTGTATAAAACACACGGGTTCTGGTGTCACACAGAACTGAAGCCATGGGAGGAGCCAGAGACCAGAAGGAGGTACAGACAGCTATGAACAAATATGAATTAGCGTTAGTTGTCGATGCTAAAATTGAAGATGAAGTAAGAGCGGCAACTGTCGAGAAGGCAAAGGACTATGTAACAAAGGCCGGCGGCAGTATTACAAATGTTGAGGAATGGGGCAAGAAAAGGCTTGCTTATGAAATCCAGCATATGAAAGAGGGCTTTTACTATTTTATCCAGTTTGATGCAGAGCCAGAAGTTCCAGGCAAAATTGAACAGGTTGTACGCATTATGGATAATGTTCTCAGATATTTATGCGTCAGACAGGAAGCATAAGAGAGGAAGGTGTTTCCTTTATGAATAAAGTTATTTTAGTAGGACGTCTGACACGTGACCCTGATATACGTTACTCTTCAGGGGAAACCCAGACAGCGGTAGCAAGATATACGCTTGCTGTAGACCGCAGGTTTAAACGCCAAGGTGATGACCAGACCGCAGATTTTATAAACTGTGTTGTATTTGGCAAAGGTGCAGAATTTGCACAAAACTATTTTCACCAGGGTATAAAGATTGCAGTGACAGGCCGTATACAGACAGGCAGTTATACTAACAAGGACGGCCAGAAAGTATATACAACAGATGTTGTTGTAGAAGAACAGGAATTTGTTGAAAGCAAGGCAGCATCTGCTGCCGCAATGCCAGCAGGCGGATACCAGCAGGCAGCAGCGCCATCAAGGCCTGAGCCTTCACAGGCAGCAGGTGATGGTTTTATGAATATTCCTGATGCAATAGAAGAGGAATTACCATTTAAGTGTTAATTACCAGTAATAATTTAAGGAGGTTATGACATGGCTTACAATAAGGGCGACAAAGAAGGCGCAAGAAGAAGGCCTGCCCGCAGAAGGAAGAAAGTATGTGCTTTCTGTGCGGATAAAGAGCATGATGTAATTGATTATAAAGATGTAAATAAATTAAAAAGATATGTATCAGAAAGAGGCAAAATTCTTCCTAGAAGGATTACAGGAAATTGTGCAAAGCACCAGAGAGCATTAACAGTTGCTGTTAAACGTGCACGCCATATAGCAATTATGCCTTATACAACTGATTAATCCCAGGTGCCATAAAGTTTCTGGCAAAGATATAAATAACCAGTTATTCCATATTTAATATGTGATAGCTGGTTATTTTATTTAGAATTTATTATAACAAAAAAGAAACGCCTGGAGAAGCGTTTCTTAAAGGAGAAGGTATGAAAAAATTTAAGCACTTATCAAATGTTTTTGTTCCATTTGATAAGTATATTATATTGGGAGTTTGTGAATTACAAATGTGTAAGCTGTGAATAAAGTGTAAACATATTGTAAAATAATTTTTAGCGATATCTATATGCTGGTAAAATGTAACGCAAGAGTAATATAATTTACATATAATGATGTTCCAATAGTAATTATGGTACAAGAATTTTAATATAAGGTATCTTTTTCATAATAACAGTTAAAATTATTGCGGCAATAAATGTAACTATTGCACCAGCAATTATTACAACAGGGTTAAAAATATTAAAAAAGCCACTGTGTTTAATAAGTATCCAGAAATAAATATGTGATAGATATATACCAAAAGTAAGGTTGTTTACAGGTGTACATAATTTATATAATAAACTTGTTGCTTTTTCTGGCATATATTTAAATGCTGTAAATATTGCAATAGAATAAATTAAAGTTGTTACAGATAAATAATCACCAACTGGTGCAGAAACAGCAGCAGATTTATATGAATAACTATAGGTTAATATAATATTAGCGGCAAGTCCTGCAGTGCCCAATATATAGATTATGTAACGGTAATGCCTTTTAATAGTGTAATTATCAATATAATAGCCTGCAATTATATAAAACATATAATCTGTTACCATTGGAAATTTCATATTGCTATTCCATTCTATAAATGTGTATTTAGTGATACCAGGCAAAAGGATATTAAACAAGAGCCACATACTTAACATATATAGAAAAACTTTTTGGCGTTTGTTTTCTGGAATTAATGATATAACCGGAATACATAAGTATACAGAAAATAATGCAATAAAAAACCAGTAAATATTAATATATTTACAATTAAATATTCCAGATATAACAGAAGAAACTGATAGTTCATATGAGTTATCAGTTTTTATTATAGCTGTAGCAATTAAAGAAATAAAAGACCATCCTATAAAAGGTATAAATGTTTTAGTAAATCTTTTTTTTGCAAATTCTTTTGTGCTGTATTTGTTTCTATAATTAACCAGATTGCATCCAGATATCATAAAGAAAACAGGAACACAAAAAAGTAATAAACAATGCAAGAAATTGGCAAAAAGCCAGTAAGGCGCATAACTAAAAGTCCAAAAAGCTTCATCGGTATGTATAAGGACAACTGCTGCACATGCAGTTACATTTAATATACTAATATATTTTTTCATTTTTTCTCCCTCTTAAAAAATTACTATCTAAGATTTTAACAGAAAATTTAAAAAAGTAAAGATTATCTGTTTTTTTGGTTTTCCCATTTTTTAAATTACACAAAGACTATATTGCTCTGGCAAGTTCCAAATGTTTTACCAAAAGGCAGCTGTTTGGGGGCGCTGGTGCTTAAGCCCTGTTCTCAATGCTTAATAGAAACTTTTGTTTCTATTAAGCATTTGGGGCTTTATGCACCACTGCGCATCCCATCCAAGCGGAAGCGGCTGCCTGAGGTAAAATTTTGGAATTGCCAGAGCCACATAAATTGTGTACTAAAAAATGGGAAACCCAAAAAAAATTAGTTGCAAATACAGCTTTTAAAAGTTATAATATAAAATTGGGTTATGTTATTTATTCCATAGATAGATTTAGCTAAAAAGCCTGGACTGCGCACAGGTTTTGCTATTAGATATTCTAAAAACAAGCCGCAGCATGGAGG
This sequence comes from Lachnospiraceae bacterium, assembly GCA_009774235.1. Taxonomy (GTDB): domain Bacteria; phylum Bacillota; class Clostridia; order Lachnospirales; family Lachnospiraceae; genus Butyribacter. Next base: position 9,387 of record VSNJ01000122.1, on the reverse strand, counting down.
CTGATTTATGAAACAATTTAAGCTTGAATATACTGATGCAGAAATATTTAATAATAAGCTTGAAGAATTTAAAACTTGGTGTAATTCTAATAATATATTTAAAATGATGTTCCAGGTTTATTCTGAGGTATTAGAAACAGATACACTAGATGCAGTGTGTAGTGTTATAAAACGGATATTTCCTGGGACATTGTATATGGGATGTTCTACAAGTGGAAATATAATTGACTGCCAGCTTTCGTCAGTTATAACAGTAGTATGTACAGTTTTTGAATTTGAGTCAACACAGTTCAGTATTAGCCAGTATGATTTAACCAAAGATTCCATAGATAATATAACTGCCAGTATTGTAGAAGAAACAAGGACTTGGTCCTGGGTAAAAGCGATAGAGATATTTTGTACAATTCCTGAAAATTCATCTACGCGTTTTTGTGACGGCTTGAAAGATATCAGACAGGATATACAGATTTTTGGAGGTGTTGCATGCAGTGATGATATAACAAGTGATTTATCATGCGTATTTTCTAAAGGAGGGGAATATTCTGGAAGGTCTATAGTTATTATATTCTATGGTGGTGATGATTTTTATGTTGATTCCATAAATGTAACTGGATGGAAGCCGCTTGGAAGGAAGTTCCATGTTACAAAATCAGATGGCTGCATTTTACAAGAACTTGATGGCATACGTGCATATGATGTTTACCATAAATACCTTAATATAAAAAATGACGAGAATTTCTTTTATAATACTCTGGAATTTCCATTATTTTATGAGCACAATGATACAACTATACTGCGTACTCCTGTAGCAAGCAATGCTGATGGGTCTATTACAATGACATCTGATATGGATATTGGCTCTGTTGTACGTATATCATATGGTGACCCAGGGACAATTATTGAAAGCATAAAAGAAGACAGTAAAAAGATTTATAATTTCCAGCCTGATTTATTACATATTTTTTCATGTGCAGCTAGACGTACTTTCTGGACTTCTAAAGAGCCTACATATGAGATATATCCATTTAAAGATATATCACCTTCATCAGGCTTTTTTTCCCATGGTGAATTTCTGCGTACAAAGGGTAATTTAAACCAACATAATGTAACTCTTGTTATAGCAGGTATGAGAGAAGGTAATAAAGACAGCAAAACATTACCATTTATCCAGACAGGTGAAAAAGAATTGTCAAGAATACCTTTAGTATCACGTCTTGCCACATTTATAAGTGTTACATCATTAGAGTTAGAAGAAATTAATAAAAAACTTGAATATGCGAATGACAAGCTTAAGACAGCAGCGATAATTGATGGTTTAACGGGACTTTATAACCGTAAAGAAATCCAGACACAGATTGAGAATAAGCTTTCACATATTAAAAGTGAGAAGTTCTCTATAGCTATGTTTGATATAGATAATTTTAAACAGGTAAATGATACATATGGCCACCAGGAAGGGGACTCTGTAATTATTGCATTGGCTAACCTGCTTCACAATGAACAGGCTGGATATGCAGATAAGTTTTCCGCTGGAAGATGGGGTGGGGAAGAGTTTATGCTGCTTCTTAATAATACAGATATTTCAGCTGCTGCACTTATTGCCGACCTTATACGCCAGTGTTTTGCAAATACAAACTTTCCAGAAATAAGGCCTCAGACAATAAGTATTGGTGTGACACAGGCAAGAGAAGAAGACAGCCTTGATACTTTGTGTACACGTGTAGACACAGCTTTGTACAAGGCTAAAAAGACGGGCAAGAACAAGGTTGTGGTTATATAAAAAGGGCTTAAAAATATTTTGTATAATGGTTTCTATATGAAAAAAAACTGTACAAATCTGCCCTCTTGTGATATTATCTAACATAGTTGCTGAGTGGTATCCGCAGGCGGAACTGCATCAGATGATAGAAAACCACCATTATGGTATTATTAGCAAAGAGGTGGTTAATTGGTTATTGGTTTTATTGGAGCTGGCAGGACAGGGTGTACCATTGGGAAATATCTTAGCGGGCACACTGCCATTGCTGGTTATTATAGCAGGACAAGGCAAAGCGCTGACGATGCAGCGGCTTTTACACAGTCCAAGGCTTTTTATAGTTTAGAAGCACTTATTGATAGTTGTGATACGGTATTTATCACTACTCCAGACAGGGCAATTAGTGAAGTATGGGAGTGTATAAGACATTATAATTTAAAAGATAAAATTATCTGTCATTTTAGTGGTTCATTATCATCTGGTATTTTTTCTGGGATTGAAAGAACAGGTGCATCCTGTTGTTCAGTCCATCCTATGTATGCATCCAGCAATAAATATACATCATATTTACAATTTAATGAAGCATGTCTGTCTATCGAAGGACAGGATTTTGCTGTGCATAAGATGAAAGAGATTTTTGGAGAAGAGCTGCATCACAAAGTATTTACAATTAATCCATGTGACAAAGCAAAATACCATGCAGCAGCAGTATTTGCAAGCAACTATGTTACAGGTATGCTGCATATAGCAGTGAGGCTTCTTAAAGAATGCGGTTTTGAGGAAAGAGATGCTTTAGGGCTTGTTTCATCTGTAGTAACAGGCAATATAAATTCTGTACTGGAAAGAGGGACAGTTGATGCACTTACAGGACCAATAGAACGGAATGATATATCTACTGTACAAGGACATCTTGATGTTTTAGGAGATAAAGATATATGCAAGATATATAAGGATATTGGCAAAGTACTTGTTTCCATTGCAGAAGAGAAGAATACAGGAACAGATTATGCAGGGCTTAAGGACGTGCTTAGTTAAATATGGTTTTGTGCTTTGCGCTGTATAGCACAATTATATTATTAAACCAGCGCAGAAATGAGGGGAAAATGAAGAATACAGTAAGGACATTCCAGATGGCAAAAGAAGAAGGCAGGAAGATTTCAATGCTGACAGCGTATGACTATTCTACAGCAAAGCTTATGGATGAGGCTGGAATTGATGCAATTCTTGTGGGTGATTCACTTGGCAATACGATACTTGGTTATGAAGATACAGTATCAGTAACGATGGAGGATATGATACACCATGGTGCTGCTGTTGCCAGGGGAACAAGCAAAACAATGGTAGTAATAGATATGCCATTTATGTCATACCAGACAAATGAATATGATGCCCTTGTCAATGCTGGCAGGCTTATGAAAGAGGGACGTGCAGGCGCTGTAAAGCTTGAGGGAGGCAAATCTGTATGTCCGCAGATTAAAGCAATTACAAGCGCAGGAATACCTGTTATGGCACATCTTGGCCTTACACCACAGTCAATTAATGCATTTGGCGGGAACAGGGTGCAAGGAAAGAGTGAGGAGACAGCAAGAAAAATTATTGAAGATGCCATGGCAGTCCAGGAAGCAGGTGCATTTGCAGTTGTGCTTGAATGTATTCCTGCAAAGCTTGCTACATTAATTACAGAAAAACTTGCTATACCAACTATAGGAATAGGAGCTGGAAACGGCTGTGACGGGCAGGTGCTTGTGTACCAGGATATGCTTGGAATGTTTTCTGATTATATACCAAAGTTTGCAAAGAAATTCGCAGATGCAGGCACAGTTATGAAAAGTGCATTTGCAGATTATATAAAAGAAGTATCAGAAGGGACATACCCTGCAGAAGAGCATACATTTAAAATAGATGATGATGTACTTGGTAAATTATATTAGGAACTGGCATAATTAATTTAGATAATTTGCCTGTCTTGTTAATTGGCTGGAGTTTTTTAGATTAATAAAGGTGCGGTTAAGTACGTACAGAATGGAGCAGATATGAATATTGCAGTAACTGTTAAAGAAATAAGGGAACAGGTTAGCGGATGGAGAAAACAGGGGCTTTCGGTAGGACTTGTGCCAACTATGGGATATTTGCATGAAGGACATAAAAGCCTTATAACACGTGCAGTTTCTGAAAATGACAAGGTTGTTGTAAGCGTGTTTGTGAACCCAATGCAGTTTGGACCAGCAGAAGACCTGGAAAGTTATCCACGTGACATGGACAGGGATGCTGCTATTTGCGAAGAGGCAGGTGCAGCATTGGTTTTTCATCCAGATGCTTCTGAGATGTACCACAATGGTTTTTCATCATTTGTTGATATGAATACACTTACAGGCGGGCTTTGTGGTAAAAGCAGGCCAGTTCATTTCCGTGGGGTATGTACAGTAGTGGCGAAGCTTTTTAATATTGTAACACCAGACAGGGCTTACTTTGGACAGAAAGATGCACAGCAGCTCGCTGTTATACGCCATATGGCTGATGATTTAAGCTATGGCATAGAGATAAAGGGATGTCCTATAATAAGGGAAGAAGATGGTCTTGCTAAAAGTTCACGTAACACTTACCTGGATGAAAAAGAGAGAAAAGCTGCACTTGTATTAAGCAAGGCACTTTCAGAGGGCAGGAAGCTTATAGAATTAGGTGAGAGGGATGCAGATAAAATTAAAGATACAATGACAGGAATAATAAATACTGAACCTATGGCAAAGATTGATTATGTGGAAATTGTCAAATGGGATTCCCTGGAACCTGTAAAAAATATTGACGGGCCAGTTCTTGCTGCTGTTGCTGTGTTTATTGGAAAAACAAGGCTTATAGATAATTTCATTGCTTTGGAAGATTAGCGTTAAGTTATAAAGGGAGATAGAATATGTTAGTTACAATGTTGAAAGGTAAAATACATCGTGCTGTTGTGAGACAGGCTGAATTAAATTATGTCGGAAGTATTACTGTTGACCCTGAACTTATGAAGGCAGCAGGAATATATGAATATGAGCTTGTACAGATAGTTGATGTTGAGAATGGCAACAGGTTTGAAACATATACAATCGCAGGGGAACCAGGAAGCGGCATGATTTGTTTAAATGGTGCTGCTGCCAGGCAGGTGCAGACAGGAGACCATATTATTATTATGTGTTACTGCCAGATGGAAGATAAAGAGGTAAAAGCGCATAAACCAAAAGTTGTGTTTGTGGATGAAAATAATAGAATAAATAATGTGTCATCTTATGAGAAATATGGAAAACTTACAGAAGAGATGATGAAGTGAAAGGTATTTTATGTTAAAAGGTAAAACAGTATTATTAGGTGTGACAGGAAGTATAGCAGCGTATAAGATTGCTAACCTTGCAAGCATGTTGTCCAAACTCCATGCAGATATCCATGTGCTTATGACAGAAAATGCCACAAAATTCATTAATCCAATTACATTTGAAACATTAACAGGCAATAAATGTCTTATAGATACATTTGACAGGAACTTCCAGTTTAATGTTGGGCATGTTTCACTTGCCAAGAAAGCAGATGTTGTACTGGTTGCACCTGCTTCTGCCAATGTAATTGGCAAGATGGCATGTGGAATTGCAGATGATATGCTTACAACAACACTGCTTGCCTGCCGCTGCAGGAAAATAGTTTCACCTGCAATGAATACAAATATGTACGAAAATCCAGTGGTACAGGATAATATTCAAAAGTTAAGAAAATATGGTATAGAAGTTATAGAACCTGATACAGGGCTGCTTGCATGTAAAGATACAGGTGCAGGCAAGATGCCATCAGAAGAAGTGCTGCTTAATTATATCCTGCAGGAAATCCGGTTTAAAAAGGATATGGCAGGGAAGAAAGTCCTGGTTACAGCAGGACCGACAGTTGAGGCAATAGACCCTGTAAGGTTTATAAGCAACCATTCAACAGGAAGCATGGGATATGCACTTGCGAAAGTGGCAGCACAGCGTGGTGCCAGGGTTACTCTTATAAGTGGACCTGTAAATATAAAGCCGCCTGCATTTACAGATGTGGTAAATGTTACCAGTGCACAGGAAATGTTTAATGAAGTGCAGGAAAGGGCAGCAGATAATGATATTATTATTAAGGCAGCAGCAGTGGCCGATTATACACCAGAAACAGTTTCAGATGAAAAGATTAAGAAGAAGACAGGTGAATTAAATATTCCGCTTAAACGTACAACAGATATTTTAAAATATCTGGGTGAAAACAAGCAGATGGGGCAGTTTTTATGTGGTTTTTCAATGGAAACAGAAAACATGGTTGAGAATTCAAAGAAGAAACTGCTTAGTAAGAATGTTGACATGATAGTTGCCAATAACCTTAAGGTAGAAGGTGCTGGATTTGGCACAGGTACTAATGTTGTAACAATTATAACAAAGGATGGCTGTAAAGAGCTTGGTAAAATGGATAAAGAAGATGTTGCAATATGTATATTAGATGAAATTATAAAAAGGGATTTTCTGGTTGACGCATAAATCCCATAATGTTAATATATAAATATGCAATAAAAATGAAATAAATATAAAATAAATTTTGTTAATAATAACAAAACAAGGAGGAAAATTATGGCAAGATTTACATTACCAAGAGATTTGTACCATGGGAAAGGTTCCTTAGAAGCCCTTAAAAGTTTTAGTGGCAAGAAGGCTATTATATGTGTTGGCGGCGGTTCCATGAAGCGTAACGGTTTTCTTGATAAAGCATCTTCTTACCTGAAAGAAGCAGGAATGGAAGTAGAATTATTTGAGGGGATTGAGCCAGACCCTTCAGTAGAAACTGTAATGCGTGGCGCAGAGGTTATGCAGAAATTTGAGCCAGACTGGATTATAGCAATGGGTGGTGGTTCACCTATTGATGCTGCGAAAGCTATGTGGATTAAATATGAATATCCTGATATTACATTTGAAGATATGTGCAAGGTATTTGGTATACCTCCTCTCCGCAAAAAAGCACGTTTCTGTGCTATTTCTTCAACATCAGGCACAGCTACAGAGGTTACAGCATTTTCAATTATTACAGATTATGAGAAGGGCATTAAGTACCCTATAGCTGATTTTGAAATTACACCAGATGTTGCTATTGTTGATTCTGAGCTTGCAGAGACAATGCCTGTACATCTTGTGGCACATACAGGAATGGACGCTATGACACATGCAATAGAAGCATATGTATCAACTGCTAACTGTAATTATACTGACCCTCTTGCTATATGGGCAATTAAGATGATAGAAGCAGACCTTGTAAAGTCATATAATGGTGACATGGACAGCAGGGATAAGATGCATGATGCACAGTGTCTTGCTGGAATGGCATTTTCTAATGCACTTCTTGGTATTGTACACTCTATGGCACATAAGACAGGTGCAGCATTTAAAAATGGACATATTATACATGGTGCAGCTAATGCAATGTATCTTCCTAAAGTTATTAAATTTAACAGCAAGGATGAAACAGCAAAGAAGCGCTATGGTGAAATAGTAGATTATATGGGACTTGGCGGAAGTTCCGATGATGAAAAGGTTGATATACTTATTAATTATCTGCGTAAGATGAATGATGACCTTAACATACCTCACTGCATAAAGAATTATGGAGAAGGAGGAGTTCCAGCAGATACAGGTATTGTGCCAGAGGATGAGTTCCTTGAAAAGCTTCCTGGCATAGCTGCTAATGCGCTTTTAGATGCATGTACAGGTTCAAATCCACGCCAGCCTTCACAGGAAGAGATGGAAAAGCTGCTTAAATGCTGCTATTATGACACAGAAGTAGATTTTTAATTGATTTCCAGGACAGGGATTTCTTATAAAGTTTTTGGAATAAAAATGGATTTTATGGTACTATTTTGTAAAAATTCTGTAAAATGTGTGCATCAGATGCCTGGAACGCTGTTGTTACTTGCAACAGAGCATACATTAACAGTTAAAAAAAATATACGCATATCCTTGTAAAATTTTTTAATTTGTAGTATAATCAAAAAACAAACATAAAAGGAGGGACTTTAAAATGGCATATGTAATTAGTGATGACTGCGTAAGCTGTGGTGCTTGTGCAGGAGGATGCCCAGTAGGAGCTATTTCAGAGGGAGATGCACATTATGTAATTGACGCTGATACATGCATCAGCTGTGGTGCTTGTGCAGGAACATGCCCTTCAGGTGCAATTTCTGAGGCGTAATTAATACGTTAACCAGACATAGAGCTGCCGGCTTGATGGATAAGGGTTTTCCTGCCATAAGACGGCAGCTTTTATTTTAAGTTAATGTATAACAAAACAGCCAAAGGAAATAATTAATAAAGATAATTACATGAAGTGCGTTGTCCGTTGTAATTATTTATAAATATATATACAACGCAGAAATGGGGAATTATGACAGAGAGAGTATCAGAAGATATGGTTATTGCAGATATGCTTAAATTAGACCCAGGTATCGGGCCTATTCTTATGGCTTCAGGAATGCATTGCATAGGATGTCCTGCTTCACAGGGAGAAAGCCTTGCAGAAGCTGCTGTAGTACATGGTCTTGAGGCTGGCAAGCTTGTAGAAACTGTTAATGAGTATTTAGCAAATAAATAATATAATGTGGCAAGATTAATGAGGTTAAAAAGCAGCAGAGCTTATATAAGTCCTGCTGCTTTTTTAATCATTGTAAACAGTAATTGATATTGTTAGATTTCTGCAAGAGTCTGCAATGCTTTTTCTTTTATAAGAGGTTCAAAATGTTCTTCAAAATAAGAACCACTTGCATAAGTATTTCTTAAAGGTGTGCCATATTCACCTATAATATTGCATATTTTATTAAATTCTTCTGGAGAATGGCCTGACTTGTGCAATATAAGGTAGAAACATCCATTAATATTATCTTTATAAACAGTATTAATACCATTATATATGTTATCAATGCTGCAGGCTAATGCAGATAAGTTCTCTAATGTACTAAAAGAATAAACTTTAATAACATCTGTAGTTATTTTTGTGCCAGTTGTTTTTGGTCTTGGTTCAAGCCCAAGAGCTTCTGGAAGCGAAATAAAATCAGCCTCTTGTTCTGTTTCGCTTTGTATATCAGGTGTAAATGAAATAGTATCCCCGTCATCTTCTATATAACCATCAATAACATCAGAAACTATATTGTCTTCAATATCAAATGCGTATTCATTGTCTTCATATAACATATCATCAGGGTCATCTGAAAAATTGGAGAAGCGTGTGTCAAGTTCATCTGGGTCTTCTACCTTTGTAATTAATAATACAAGGGTATCAGGATACATAGGTATTGCTTCTATCATTAAAGGAATGTCCTCTGTTTCAAATCCAAATTCGTAGGAAGCCTGCTGCATCATGTCACGGAAAAGGGCTTTTGCCTTGTCAGTGCCATATGCAAGCTCACTAATACGGAGTTCACGGTCAGACAGGTCTTTTTTATTTAAAGTACAACGGATTTGTTTATCACTGATTTTCTCTATCCGCATGGGCTCACTTCCTTTCTGTCAAATTGACAATTATCGTCAAAAAAATACATATATACTTAATCAAATTATAATTTAAACCACTTTATAAGTCAATTATAAAAGATAACTTTCTTATAG
>VSNJ01000121.1 GCA_009774235.1 Lachnospiraceae bacterium | reverse complement strand
ATATAATAATATCATTTTCATATCTTTAATTCAAGCTATCTTATAATTTTACCAGAATAACCTTATAAAATTAGGACTATTAAAACATATGTGACAACAAAAAACTTTAAATTTTACAAGCGGTATTCTAAAAGTTGTTAACAAAATCAAAATCTAATATCTTTTAAATTATATTTTGTCATTCTATAAGAAAACTTTATTTCTCTCCACTTATAGATGCTGGTGTTATTCCGCTTCTAATATATACAGGTACAATAATATGCCTTCCAGCATATATTGCATCAGATTTTAATGAATTACACTTCTTTATTTCTTTAATATAATCCTCTATAGAGCCAAATTCCTCTGAATAATATTTATATGCAATACTCCATAAAGTATCATCTGTTTCAATATATACTGACATATAAGTAATATTGCTGTTATCTGCTTTACTTACAGTTCTTTGCTTTGTACATAATATAAATAAACTTAATATTAATGAAATAATTATTAAGATTAATGGTATTATAATAATTTTTGTCTTAAACAATGTAATATACTGCTCTCCTGCTTGTCTTATATGTATTTTAGGGGTTGCTTTTCTTATTATCATATGAATTTCCTCCTGTTATTTTTCAAACATCCGTTCTGGTATAATAATACACCTCAAACATTTGTTTGTCAAGAGAAAAAACAAATATTTGTTCGTAACATTTGTTCGTTAATTTACAGGCATTTGATACGCCAAATACTTTTAAACCAGGTAAATAACAAATAATCCCATTTTTTATTAGTAATTATCTCCAGTAAAAAAATTCCACAAGACTATTACTAATCTTGTGGAATTTTTTTACAATTCTTTACACATATGTGATATATATACTTTTTAACCATATCAGTTTATGTCTTTATTTAATTGTTTTTATTAAACGGAATACCTGTTCTGCCGTATTCATTATATTTTTTATGGCATTTTCTTTATCCATTGCCTCTTTTAAAGTACACACTGACCTCAATACTGGAAAAAATGCATCAATCCCTGTCTTATTACATACAAAAGCTCCATCTGTGACACTTCCAGAAAATGCAATAACAGGTTTATTATATTGTTTAGCAAGACTTGCAACACCTGCTGGTGCTTTTCCCATTACAGTCTGTCCATCAAGCTGCCCCTCTCCTGTTACTACTATATCTGCTTCTTTTACATATTGTTCAAAACCTGTTTCACGTAATACCAGTTGTACACCTGGTTCCAGGGAAGCATCCAGGAATGTCTTTGCAGCAAATCCCATTCCTCCTGCAGCACCTGCTCCTGGATAATTTATATCTGCATCTAGAATAAATTTCTGTACAACTCTTGCATAATTATACATCCATGTATCCATTTGCATTGCAAGTTTAACAGAAGCCCCTTTTTGTGGAGCAAAAACCATACTACAGCCATTTTCACCACACAAAGGATTTGTTACATCACAAGCAACTTTAAAATTACAATCATTTAATTCCGGCAATACATTAATATCTGTAATAACTGATAAATCCTTTAAGCCTGTTGCACCATACGCTATAGCCTCACCATTAGAATTTTCCATTCCAAAACCAAGAGCCTGGAGCATACCTGTCCCGCCATCGTTAGTTGCACTTCCCCCAATTCCAATAATAAAATTGCGGCATCCATTCACTATTGCATCTTTTACTACTTCTCCTACACCATAAGTAGTTGTATAAAGAGGATTTCTCTCATTTTCACTAATTAATGTAATACCTGCCGCACCTGCCATTTCAATTACCGCTGTATTTCCATTAATAATAGCATATTGGCAGACTACTTGTTTTCCTAATGGACCAGTAACATCTGCTTTACACATTATTCCATTACATCCAGATGCAAGTGCCTGGACAGTACCTTCACCACCATCAGCCAATGGGCGTACAATAATTTCTGCATCTGGAAATGCCATCCTTGCTCCCTTTGCAGCACTTTCCCCAGCTTCTAAAGAGTCTATGCATCCCTTAAAAGAATCTATTGCAATTAAAATATTCATAAAATACTAATCCCATTCAATTTCATCTCCATTGTCACGTAAAAACTGGTATAATTCTTCCTCATTTTCAATAAGTGAAGTTATAATTTCTGCAAATTTCTCTGATTTCTTTTTATTTTCAGGAGTTAAATCATAATATGCAACATACATGTCTGCTTCTGGGTCTGTTTTCATCCCTTCTAGTAAATCTGGTGCATTTATTTCAAGATAACAATTAAAAAATGCTTCCCAGTTATACCCGTTCATATATGCATATTCATTAATATCATTCATCTTTTCCCCAATTTCAATTATCTTCTGTTTATCAACATAAAAACATACATCAAAATAATCACCTGATTCAAATACTTTTACATAGCTATTCATAAAGTCCCTCCATTTTCTCACATAATTCCAGCACTTTATCCAGTACCTTTTCGGAAAACATCTCTTTTTCATTAACAATAAAAATATTGCCAGACAAACTTAACTGGTTCTTTAACCCATATGGTACAATAGCATAATCTGCCATTTCAATCATAGGAATATCAAATAAACTATCTCCTGCAGCTATTACCTTATCTGCACCAAGTTTTTTCTTTAACCTGGTTATAGCTACCCCTTTATTTAATCTTTTAGGTAGTATATATACTTTTGTTCCATTATTAAATATATCAACTTTACTATTATCTAGTAAATTCCGCAAATCTATTACCACTGTTTCTGGTTCTTCACACTTTGTAAAAACAAATAAACCACGGATAAATCTTAACTCAAAATTTCTTCTTGTATCATATTCTAATAATTCAATACCTCTTTTTATTTCATCTTCTGAGTCTTTCACCATATTAACAGAGTCTATGTACCATTCTGGATTTTCCTCTCCATCTTCTAGCAATATTCCACCATTACATACAAGCGCATACTTAGGCTTAGGTATTCCTAAATTAATTCTTTTATACTGTTCCACTGTCCTTGTAGTAGTTGGTACAAAATTAATGATTTTTGTCACACTATTAAGAAGCATGGAAGTACGTTTTGTAATATATGATATTTCCCTGTCATTGTATATCTCTACATTAATTTTATCAGAACCAATATTATGTTTATAAGAATATACCAGTGTATTATCTAAATCTGAGTTAAATATATACATTCCTTAAAAGTCCCTTATCTGCCCAAAGAATATATCTTCCTGCAGCAAGTTAATTGCTTTGTACTAAACTGCTATTGTTAAACACCAGTATGCCAGCATATACAAAACAATTAACTGCAGCAGTATAGAAATTCCTTATACAAATATTATAAATATACTTGCCTATCCCTGTACCTTTAATACAGTTTTCCTTACAAGGTCTACTGGAATCATTGTAACTGCCAGTAAAATAACTGCTACCCATCCAGCCAGCCCAAAAGGTACACAGCTAAACATATTTCCAATCAATGTAAAAAATTCAAATGGAACTAATGCTGCATTTACAATTACAGCCTGTACAATAATAATAATAAAAAATACCTTAAGAAATCCCTTATTTTCATCAAGCCCCTTAAAAATCCCAAAGCCTTCATCACGCACATTAAAACCATTAAACAATGCTGCTACAATAAACAAAACAAAATAACCTGTAAGATGCTGCTTGTCCGATTCAAATAAGTTTCTAAAGAAAGGAAGTTTCAAATATACAAAACTTATTGCTGTAAGCCAGAATCCCATAATTAATATTTGTGCCATCATCTTTCTATTTATTATACTCTCATCCCTGCGCCTTGGTTTTTCCTGCATATATTCCTTAAGTGCTGGCTCATTACCAAGCATAATTGCACCAAGTCCGTCCATAACCAAGTTTACAAATAATAAATGTGTTACTTTAAGGGGTTCTTCTACACCAAAGAAAGGAGCTATTGCACTTACAATAACAGCAGTAACATTAATGACAAGCTGGAATTTACAGAATTTCAAAATATTATGGTATATTGTTCTTCCATATAAAATAGCATCTTTTATTGATTTGAAATTATCATCAAGAATAACTATTTCACTTGCCTCTTTTGCTGCTTCTGTACCACTTCCCATAGCAAAACCTACATCAGCCCTCTTTAATGCAGGAGAATCATTTACACCATCACCCGTCATTCCAACAACCAGGTTCATTTCCTGGCAAAGCCTTACCATTCTTGACTTATCAGTAGGAAGAGCCCTTGCAATAACCCTGATATCTTTAATAATCTTTTTAACTTCATCATCAGACATTTCATTTAACTGTGTTGAGGACAATGCCTTATCACTATTATTTTGCAGAAGACCTGCATCCTTAGCGATAGCAACCGCTGTTTCCAGCCTGTCACCTGTAATCATAACAACCTGGATACCAGCTCCCTGTACTTCTTTAATAGCTTCCCTTGCTTCCGGCCTTACATCATCACGTATACCCGCAAGCCCAATAATTACTATATCATCATTAATAGTATTTTCTACCAGTCCTGACTCTGAATAACCAAATGCAAGCACACGCATAGCCTTAGTTGCAAGCCCGTCAATTTTCTGGTTAAGGACTGTCATATCAATATTTTGTATATTTCCATCACCATCTAAATATTTTGTTGCCTTTGCAAGAAGTTTTTCAGGAGCACCTTTATAAAAAGTCTTTCCTGTACTTTCAATACGTGCCTGGCTGAATTTATTAGCAGAATTAAAGCCTTGCTGTGCTGTTACTATATATTCTTTATTTCCAGCTAATGTTGTAAATACTTTTTCACCAATAAATTTCATTAATGCCTGGTCAGTTGCATTGCCACCAATAACCTTGTGGGATGCATCAAACATTGACTGTGTATTCTTTCCAATAGCCAGGTCAACAAACTCTTTTACTTTTTTATGGCTGTCCATTGCAGATATAGGAATTGAAGTACCATCACCAAGGAAAAAGTCCACCACTTCTAATGAGCCCTTCGTAATTGTACCAGTCTTATCACTAAATAAAATATTAAGTGAACCAGCAGTTTCAATACCTTCTGCCTTACGTACAAGTACATTATGGTCAAGCATTTTACTTGTATTCTGCATAAGTACAAGTGAAATCATTAATGGAAGACCCTCTGGTACTGCACATACAATAATTACAACTGCCAGTGAAACTGCTTCAACAACATCTTTTATGATATCCTGTATACTTGCAGAAAAATATGCAGTAATACCACCTGCTGAAACAATAAAATATATAAAATACAAAACAGCTATAACGATAGCACCAATATACCCAAATGTAGAAATCTGCTTTGCAAGTTTGGAAAGCTTTACTTTTAATGGGGAATCTGGCTCATTTTCCTGCATTTCCTCAGCCATTTTACCCATCATTGTCTTTAAGCCAGTTTTCCGTACATCCAGTACACCCTCACCATCAAATACAACTGCGCCACGGAAAAGCGAATGTGCATCCACAAAAGTATCACCTGTTATATCATCAGGAAGGTTAAAACTGCTGTCTGCCTTAGTCTTTTTACACTCTTCTGCTTCCCCGTTTAAAGCAGAATTATCTACTCTTAAAGAGCCATCCAGAAGAATGCCATCAGCTGGAATTTTATCACCAGACTGTAAAAGTACCTTGTCACCAACTACTACATCATCAACGCAGATTACTGTAACAGCGCCATTCCGGTATACTTTACACTTGTCCTTCTCTGTATTGTCCTTAAGTTCCCTGTATTTTGTGTCACTTGCGACACCAGTTTTAGCTGACACAACAGCAACTATAAGTACAGCTATAATCGTTCCTAATGGCTCATATATCTCTGCATAGCCAAAGAAAAACATTATTATCATTAATGCTGCAATAGCCAGAAGAATTTTTATCATAGGGTCACTAAATGTTTCTTTAAATTCTTCCCAGAATGTAGTGGGTTCAGAATCTGGAATTTCATTCGAGCCATACTTCTGCCGTGACTCTTCTGCTTCCTTATCAGTTAGTCCATTATATTTCATATAAAATCTGCTCCTTTGTTAATTACATAAAGGGAGAAACCCTTTGTTGGTTTTAGCTTCTCCCTATATGTTAATTATTATTCGTATTAACGGAATCTTGCAGAAAGTTCTCCAAGACCAGGGTCATTGGTACCTTGTCCAATAGCATTAAACTTCCATTCGCCATTACGTCTGTATACTTCGCCAAATATCATAGCTGTCATTCCTGAATAATCATCAGTTAAATTATATCTCATCATTTCCTTATTATTACGCGTATCAACCAGCCTGATAAATGCATTTTTTATCATTCCAAAATGCTGGCGTCTCTGTACTGATTCATATATAGTTACAACAATTACAATTCTGTCATATTCAGCAGGCACACGTGCAAGGTCAACAATAATCTGTTCATCATCACCATCTCCAGCACCTGTAAGGTTATCTCCCTGGTGTAATACTGTACCTGATATATGGTTAAGGTTGCCATAGTATACTAAATCTTCTTTTGCAGCCAGTTTTCCATTTTTCAGCATAATTGCAGAAGCATCACAATCTATTGGCTTTGGCTTTGGTGAAAAGAAACCACCTTTTTGTGGGGCTTCATCCCATCCCAGCCCAACTATTACACTTGAAAGCCCTGCATTATCTTTTGATAAATTTACTTTTTGTCCTTTTTGTAAACTTATAGACATATTAGTCCTCCATTCTATTTGCTTTCTACTCTGCATCCACCCCAAAGCTGGCACATAATGCTGCAAGACCTCCCTGGTATCCGCTTCCGATTGCATTAAACTTCCATTCACTGCCATTTTTATATAATTCACCAAATACGGCAGCTGTTTCAATGGAAAAGTCTTCACCTAAATCATAACGCAGCATTTCTTCACCTGTAACTTCATTATAAATCCTGATAAATGCGTTATTAACCTGTCCAAAGTTCTGGCGTCTTTGTTCTGCTTCATAAATAGTAACTGTAAATGCTATTTTTTCAATATTATCTGGGACTTTTGAAAGGTCAATTTTAATCTGCTCATCATCACCATCCCCTACACCAGTAAGGTTATCTCCCTGGTGTACTACAGAACCAGAAGGATGTGACAGGTTTCCATAAAAAACAAAATCTTCTGTCCTGCTAACTTTGCCTGTACCAGCCAGCATGAATGCAGCAGCATCCAGGTCAAAATCTCCGCCTGTATCAAACTGGTTTACATCCCATCCTAATCCAACTACTACATTTTTCAGCCCTGGATTTCCTTTTGTCAGGCTGACTTTCTGTCCTTTTGATAAATTAATTGGCATATATAATTTTCCTCCTTTATGCTACTTCAATGCCATAATGGCCACAAAGTGCAGCCAGGCCTCCTTGGAATCCGCTTCCTACTGCATTAAATTTCCATTCACCATTATATTTATATAATTCACCAGCAACTATTGCTGTTTCTATTGAGAAATCTTCACCTAAATCATATCTTATTAATTCCATGTTTGTTGTTTCATCCACAATCCTTATAAATGAATTTGAAACCTGCCCAAAATTCTGGCGTCTTTGTTCTGCTTCATAAATAGTAACTGTAAATGCTATTTTCTCAATATTTTCAGGAATTTTAACCAGGTCAATCTGTATCTGTTCATCATCACCTTCACCTTCACCAGTAAGATTATCTCCCATATGTTTTACAGCTTCACTTGGATGTACAAGATTGCCATAAAAGATAAAATCCTTGTCATTAGGGCATTTGCCATTAGAACCACATAAAAATGCCGATACATCCAGGTCAAAATCTGCACCAGAATCAAATGAATTAACATCCCATCCAAGCCCTACCATAATATTTTTCAGTCCTGGATTTCCTTTTGTTAAATCTACTTTTTGTCCTTTTGATAAATTAATTGGCATATTCCTTCCTCCTTTAAATATTTATAAATGTATTACAAAGTAACCCTAAAACAGTAATCTAAGGTTTTAATTTCTTTTCTGTGGCATATGGTACTGCCTGTTAAAATCCTGTTTAATGGCTTCAAGGCGTGCCTGGTCTTCTATACGCTTTTTCCTTGCATCTTCCTGTATTCTCCTTGTTTCTTCAATACCACTTGTTATTGTCCTCCAGGTTGTTTCCAGTGTTTCAATCTGGATAGAACTTCCAGATGCAAGTCTTGCTGTCATCTTAGATGCCTCAACTGTATTTTTAGCATTTTTCATTAACATTTCATTAGTCTTCTTGTCAAGTTCAGCCATTGCCTCAGCCTGTATTCCCTGTCTTTTAAGAAGTATAGCCTGTGCAAGTGCCTGTTTAAACACAGGAAGGGTTACAATAAATGCAGAATTAATCTTTCTTACAAGGTTATAATTGCTAAATTCCATTGTTTTTATCATTGGAATTGACTGCATTGCAACATTTTCTGCTGTCCTTAAATCCTGTGTACGCTGTTCCATCATCATAAGTGCCTGGTTAAGGTTTGTAAGTTCAAACTGTATTGAATTATCCCCTGTATTAGCCATATCTGTTTCTCTTTGCTTAATATAATCTTCAATTTCTTTACATGCCTGTTCACCTGCAAGAATATATTTTACAAGCTCATGGTAAAAGTTTACATTAGATTCAAACATCTGGTTTAATTTCTGGTTTGATTGTTTAATTTCTGATTCATATCCTTTCAGCTGCACATAAATTTTATCTACTTCTTCTCCCATTGTATGGTACTTAGCAAGTATCTTATCCAGTTGTTTCTTCATATTTCCAAAAAGTTTTCCAAACAGCCCTGGATTATCCTGGATTTCATCAATATCAAACTTTTCCATTATTTTTGCCAGGGTCTTAAGCATCCCGCTTGTATCATCCAGCAAAGACATATTCATGCTGTTTAAAATAACATCTGAAGCCTTAGATATTTCTTCTGCAGCCTCTGCCCCAAATGAAACAATAGTATCAAGATTATTTATTTCAACTGTGCTTACAATAGCATCAACTTCCGCAGAATTAACCAGGGCAAGGTTCATCTGTTCCCTGTCTGCTACAATATCATACTGTTCTATAACTTCTGTTTCTTCTTTAGGCACTGGTGCTGCCGCTGGTGTTTTAACTGTTTTACTAAAATCAATAGCCATAAATTATCTTCCTCTCTTAAAAATTCTGTCACGCCAGGATTTTGGACGTGTATCTGGTGAAAAAGCTGCAATATCAGGAACAGACAGTTCATACATATAACTTCCTGCCTGGTGCTCTTCTATTAATTGCTTATTGTAGTATTTCTCTACAGTCTGGTATCCAGTAGGGACAAAGAAAATTACATCAAACCCTGCAAGATTTAAAAAGGCGGCAAGTATTGAATCTTCAAGTGAAATTGTCTTTTCACCAGTGTTAATATAAATAAATTTTGGATTTTTCTTAGTAAAATCAAACTTTTGTATTAACCTTGTTATTTCTTTAGGAAGATTTAATATAGTTGCAATTATTGTATACTCTGTACCATTTTCAAATGTCCCTTTAATAATCTTCTGGTCAATAAGTATCTGTAATTTATCTAAAATATGTTCTTGTACTTCATCCCTTAAAACGCCATATTGATACTCTTTATGTTCTTTAATTTTTGTCCTTTGCAGCCTGCCATTTTTATAAAACCCGGCAGAATATGCTTTCATAGGATTTGGTGCTTCTGGCTTAATTAAAGGCACATCTTTTACTAAAAATGTATCTTCATCTATAAGTTCTTTTATTAACATCCAGTATTTATTTGCCTGTCCGTCTTTAACACCTGACACTTTTGCAAATATTACTGGAATATTTACTTTGTCACCAGTTACAGCAAAATTAGGCCTGTATTTTAACTCCTGGTTCCATAAAATTTTTATTTCTTCGTACATTGTCTGGAGTGTAACTACATCTGCTTTCTGGTACTGCTGGTTTCTGTACATTCCAGAATCCTGGTACATTATAGTATCCAGTTCCCTTTCAGCATGGTATGCAACAGTTCCAATTTTAACAGCAGAATTTTCTTGTGGAAACTGTGCAATATCCATTGTATCTGTATAATTAATTTCATATAAGATGCTGTCTGTAAGACAACATCCTTTATCAAGTCCAGGATTTAATACCAGTACATCCACAGGAAGCCTTGCAAGCATCTTTAAAAAAAGTGCTTCATTGCTATCTTTACAGCCACCCATATGGATAAAACAGCTGTTAACAGCCTCTTTCCATCCTGCAAAAAGTTCCTGGCGGTATCTTTTCATCCAGCAGACAAGATAAACTCCCTTATTAGTAAGCTTATTAATGTTCATACCAGTTTTTTTTGATTCTTCAATCATTATATCAAGAAAAGCCTTAACCATTAACTGCTGTAATGTAATATTTGAAGGGTATACAAGATTACCTGCCAACCCAGACAACATCTGGTCCTGTCCCTGGTAATTTTTGCGGTTTACTGCTGATATTTCTTCCATTAATGGCTTAGGAACCATACCATTAATAATAACTGTTTTCCTCTTTTTACTATTTAGTTCCTGTCCAAACTTGTATAATTCATTTACATATAAAAGTTTATCTTCAACACCATTTATCTGTATGAAACAATTATAAAAAAATCTTGAATCTGTACCTCTTTCTCCAGTGTTTTTACATATATCAGCCAGCCCTTTGCCCTCTGTCCATGCATTTGTACAATTAGTTATTTCTGGCATCCTGCCATAAAGCCGTTCATTGCTGGCAAGGTTCTGTATTTCTTCCCTTATCACTTTTAATGAAAAGCCTTCTGGAAAAGGTACCATGCCAGGAAGTACCAGTTCATCAGGGCATACTGTGCCTGCTTCCTGGCATTTCTTATTACTGTTATACTGTAGCAGGACTATATCACATCCTGCATTAGACAATACTGACATAATCATTAATTCATAATTTCCAGGTTCACCTTCATATAAAATTTTTGGTACTCTGTTTTCCCCAAGAAGGTTTACAATGCGCTCAAATTTATAATATAACCAGCACATAAATTTTATATATGCATTTTTAAGCATATTTTCATTTTTGCCCGCTTTGCGAAGAGAATCAAGAGAATCATATATAGAAGCAGCAACATTGTCCCGTTGGTAATTATTCATCCTTGGAAGCCATTTTTTAAGGCTGTCTGAGATAAATCCCACACTTAATTTAAAATCCACGCCCATAATTTCATTATAATATGCCAGGTTCTTTTCATCAGGGTTAGGAATTTTTCCTTCAATAATAACACCAGACTGTCTGGCGGCTTCATAATATTTTCTTATAAAACTTCCAATTTCATCTGTATATGCATTAATTCTGTAAAAAAATACCCCTTTGCCAGGCCTTAAACCAAGATTTAAGAAAAAGTCATCTAGCTCATGTATTTTCTGCTGTTTAAACATTGGTGTTTCACCTTTAATATCTTTTAATTCTATTTTTATTTAATTCATATCCAAGACCTGCCCCAACTATTCCTCCTAAAATATGGGTAAGGTTTGAAACATTATCCTTTACAAACAAGCCATCATAAACTTGCCCGCCTATATATATCACGGCTACAAGAATAAATGTAAGTGGTATGCTTCCTTCTTTTATACTGGTAAAGGATGAAAGAAGGATAAAAGCAAATACAACGCCACTTGCACCTAATAACTGTATACGTGGAAAAATAATAAAATTTACTAATCCTGTAACAAGTGCAGTTGACAAAATAACAAATAATATATTTGACGGACCATATTTTTCTTCTAAAAGAGGCCCAACTACCAGGATAAACATTATATTCCCTATAAAATGTTCCCATCCAGCATGTCCAAATATATGGCCTATAAATCTTATATATGTGAGTGGATCCATTAAAGAAGAACGGTATACACTGAATAATAAATTAGTCGAAACTCCTTTTGTAATAATACCAACTATAAGAGAAAGAAAACAAATTCCTGTAAACCCCAGGATAACTGGTGAATTATAAGAAATTTTAAGTTTTGTATTAGTATTTTTCATATTAATCCCCATACTGCCATTTAAGTGTCTGTAAATTGCCTGTATTATTAGTTTATAATTATTTACAATGTTTTTGTGTGGTTTTTAATTCTAAAACACACCATGGCAGCTTAAATCTTTGTGAAAAAGTATAAAACAGAACCATAACAGTCCTAAAATTATCTACAAGTATAACACGTCTATATTTCTTTTTCAAGTTTTATCCAAAATTATATAAATCCATGAATGAACTTGTTTATGTCACTGTATTGTATAGCCAGGTTTATATTTTGTCCAATGTCAATAACAGCCGGACTTATGCCTGTTTTATTAATAATTTCTGGAAATACCATATCTTTATTAACTTAGAGTAACAGCATGTTAATATATCACATTGTAAGCATATAATAAGAGAATAAGTTTCTGCGTCTTTACATATTTTTTGTGTTATAATTTTTATCTGTATAATTAATGTAGTCTTCGTATAACAATATATATCCAATACATTAATATTATTACAAATTTTTTCTTAATTTACTTACTCATTTCATTTCTGTCTTTTATATAAATACCAATAGTTTCTTTTAATGCCCAGGACAGCCTTCCTGACAACTGCTGGTTATTGCCAGTTATCTTTATCTCTAAAAAGTTTGTATCTGGATTGTCACATCTGATATAATTTTAATAAATAATAATAAATTTAATATCCAAATTATTTATAAATATAACATTGTTAAATCTATATAT
>VSNJ01000120.1 GCA_009774235.1 Lachnospiraceae bacterium | reverse complement strand
AGTATGCCAGAAGATACAGGCATGGATATGGGAAGAAGTATGCCAGAAGATACAGGCATGGATATGGGAAGAAATATGCCGGAAGATACAGGCATGGATATGGGAAGGGAAATGCCTGGAGGTGGCATGAATATGCGTATGGGAAGAGGCATGTATGACTATGGCAACAGTATGGACACAGATAATAATATAACGGGAAGAGACAGGGAAGAGACAGATAACCAGGACAGCTGCTGGATAAAATACGTTGCACAGGCAGGGGATACTTTGCAGGATATATATGACCGCTCTGCATGTAGCAAAGAGATGTTCTGGGATAAGAACAGGGCTGACAGAATGTATATGCTTCCTGGTGTTGCATATTTTATTTTGGAAAATGATGTAGATTAAGTTTGACAAAGGCTATAGCTATTACTATAATTAATGGCATACTGGTTATTTGCCAGTATGCTGTTATAAGATAAACATACATAGATTTGTGTATGCGCATTATGGTGGTATAGCAGGTTTTGCGCAGGAATGGAGAGTTTTATGGACAATTTTTTAAATAAACTTGAAAGAAAGTTTGGCAAGTATGCAATACCTGATTTAATAAAGTATGTAATTATGCTTTATTGTGCAGGTGCGGCTATTGGAATGTTAAACCCAAATATTTATTATTCGTACCTGTGCCTTGATATGAGGGCAATATTCCATGGACAGGTATGGAGGCTTTTTACTTTCCTTATTGAACCTTATGGTTTTTCACGTGGTATGGGTATGCTTGTAAGCATATTGTTTTTTGCAATACAGGTGCATTTGTTCTTTCTGTTTGGCAGGTCACTTGAGCAGGCATGGGGTACTTTCAGGTTTAATTTGTATTTTTTCTTTGGATATATATTAAATATAATGGCAGCGCTTATTCTTTACCTGTCACCACTGCACCTGGAAGTGTACCATTCTGGTTTCCAGTATATATACTGGTCTATGTTCTTTGCATTTGCAGTAATTAACGGGGACATGCAGTTTTTGCTTTATTTTGTAATACCAGTAAAAGTAAAATGGCTTGCTGTACTTGATGGTGCTTTGCTTATATACCAGGTTATAAGTTATACGTACCATGGATTAAAATATATAGCACTTGGACCGTTAGGTTATGCCAATGCAGCGGTTTATATAAGCAGTGCTGTTGCAATAATTGTTGCACTTGCTAATTTCCTGGTGTTTTTCTTTGCAACACGTAATTATAAGAGAATATCACCAAAGGATATACACAGAAGGAGAAACTTTAAGCGGCAGACACAACAGAATACAGGTATGCCAAGACACCGCTGTGCTGTGTGTGGAAGGACTGAGTTTGACAATGAAAATCTTGATTTCAGGTTCTGTTCTAAATGTGAAGGTAATTTTGAATATTGTTCAGACCATCTTTTTACACACCAGCATGTTAAAAAGTTTATGTAAGAATTGGAGAATAGAAGTATGTACACTGTAAGTTTTATTGCTATCTTAGGTATTTTATGTATGTATGCCTGTAACAGGCCATTGTGTGCCTGTTACAAGGATTTTTATACAGGTAATAAAAATGGAAGGTCTGTGGTTGTTGAAGAAAGGGATAAGCATGCAGGTTTTATGCTATTCCTTGTAATATTTGCTGTTGCGCTTCTTACAAGGTTTATTGCTGCAGTAATGTACAAAGGGTACGAAACAGATATGAACTGCTTTATATCATGGAGTGACATGGTGTTTAATGGTGGTTTTTCTGAGTTTTATAAATCAGAGAGTTTTACAGATTATCCTCCAGGATATATGTATATTTTATATGTAATAGGTGCAATACGTTCATTATTTGGCATGGCATATGATTCTGCTGCAACCAGGCTGCTTGTAAAGCTTCCTGCGATTATTGCTGATATGGGTGCTGGCTGGCTGATATACCGTGTTGCCTCAAGGCATACAAAGGAAATTGGGGCAGCAGTTATTTCAGCAGTATATCTTTTTTGCCCGGCTGTTATACTTGACAGTGCAGTATGGGGACAGACGGATGCAGTTTTTACATTTTTTGTAGCACTGGTATGTTACCTTGTGACTGAAAGGAAGCTTATACCATCTTATTTTGTATTTGCTGTAGGTATACTTATAAAACCACAGACTCTTATATTTACACCTGTGCTTATTTGCGGGATAGCTGACCAGGTATTTTTAGAAAATTTTAACTGGAATAAATTTTTTAAAAACCTTGGACTTGGACTGGCGGCTATACTTTTAATAGTTGTACTTATGCTTCCTTATGGTTTTAATGATGCATTTGCACAATATACAGACACTCTTGGTTCATATGAGTATGCTTCTGTTAATGCATATAACATATGGACACTTCTGGGGTTAAACTGGACAGGGCAGGACGGTTATATTATGGGTCTTACTTACCATACATGGGGAATGGCTGCCATTGTTGTTACAGTAATAGTATCTTTGGTTATAAGCCTGAGATGTAAAGATAACCATTCAAAATATTATTTTATTGGTGCGTTTATAGTTACATGTGTATTTATGTTTTCAGTGCGTATGCATGAGAGATATATTTTTCCTGCAATGCTTTTGCTTGTGCTTTGTTATGGCGTAAGGCAGCGTAAGGAAATATATATATTGTATATTATATTGTCCGCAGCAGCATTTTACAATATAGCACATGTGTTGTTTTTCTATGATGTAAATAATTTTGACAGGCTTGAGCCATCCGCCTTGCTTATTTCAGCAGGTATGCTTGCTGTAACAGTGTATATGTTTTATGTGGCAGTAAAGTTTTTCTGGAATAATATTCCACGGGAAAGTGAACAGGCAGAGATTGCCAGGGAGGCAGATTTGAATAAGAATAGTAATAATATGAAAACACCACGCAACCCTGTAAGGGCATCTTCTGTACTTGTAAAGATGACAAAGCTTGATTATATAGCAATGTTTGCAATAGTGGTAATATATTCTGTTGTTGCATTTATGAGGCTTGGCAATATGAGTGCACCAGAAACTTCTTATTCTGCTGCAAAGGATGGTGAGATACTGCTTGACCTTGGGGAGGAAAAGCCTGTATTAGAGATGTGGGATTTCCTTGGATACAGGGAAGAGCCAAAATATTATATACAGTATTCTGGCAATGGAAATGACTGGACAACCCTGCGTGGTGAAGGTTCAGAATGGAGTGGCGGTTCAGTTTTTGCATGGAACCAGACAGAGCTTGGCATAGCCGCAAGGTATATAAAGATTTCACCAGCCACAAATAATACAGAAGACAGTATACATGAGCTTGTATTGCTTGATGATGGCGGCAACCTGCTTATGCCTGCCAATAGCCATGACTATGCGGCGCTTTTTGATGAGCAGGATATGTTTGATGGAAGGAAAAGTAATCTGAATAGTACGTATTTTGACGAGATTTACCACGCAAGGACTGCATATGAAATGATACACCACTTGTACTGTTATGAAAATACACATCCTCCGCTTGGAAAGATATTTATAGCATGTGGTGTGCTTATATTTGGCATGAACCCATTTGGCTGGAGATTTGCAGGAACATTGTTTGGTGTGCTTATGCTGCCAGTTATATATAATTTTTCCAAGAAATTTTTTAAGGAAACCTGGATATCAGTAGTAACTACTCTTTTATTTGCGTTTGATTTTATGCATTTTGTCCAGACACGTATAGCTACGATTGATGTATTTGTTACGCTGTTTATAATACTTTCATATTATTTTATGTATTGTTATACAAAATACAGTTTTTATGATACAGACCTTAAAAAGACATTTATCCCGCTTGGGCTTTGTGGTATAGCTATGGGGCTTGGATGGGCAAGCAAATGGACAGGCATATATTCATCAGCAGGACTTTGTATAATATTTTTTGCACAGATGGCACAGAGGTTCAGGGAATATATTTATGCAAACAACTATCCAAAGGGAGTTACAGAAGGTATAGAACACAGGGATATTATAAACAGCTTTTATAATAAGTTTTTTAAAACAATAGGTTTCTGCTGTATTTTCTTTGTTGTAATACCTGTGGTAATATATACATTATCATATATACCATTTAGTGATGGTACAGACAGAGGATTAATTGAAAGGATGCTTAATGCACAGCAGACAATGTTTAACTACCATACACAGCTTACGGATGACCACTATTTCTCATCAAAGTGGTACCAGTGGCCAATTATGTATAAACCTATGTGGTATTATGACGGAGGAGTTTCTGATACTTTGAGGGAGGGTATCAGTGCATTTGGCAATCCGCTTGTATGGTGGGCGGGCATACCTGCATTTATATATATGCTTTATCTTATATACAAGGAAAGGGACAGGAATGCAGCTTTCTTATCAGTTGGATATCTTTCACAGTATGTCCCATGGTTTTTTGTAACAAGGACTGTGTTTATATACCATTATTTCCCAAGTGTGCCATTTATTACAATAATGCTTGGATATAGTATACACAGGATTGTGCAGAAACATCCTTCATTAAAAATAGCAGCATATGTATATACAGCATGTACAATAGGGCTTTTTATATTATTTTACCCTGTACTTGCAGGCAAGGGGATAAGCCCGGATTTTGCAGTAAGGTGGCTTAAATGGCTTGACAGCTGGGTGCTTCTGAAAACTTAATCTGGCAGGAGTCCAGGCTTCTGCCAGGCTGCCACAATGTGGCAATAAGGTTGTTTTGCAAGCAGCCAATGCCTGTTTACAGGCAATGCGGATTGCAGATATCCGTTTGACTATAAATGGAAAGGATAAAAAGATTTTATGGATATATCAATAAAGAAATGTATAAAGGAAATAAATAAAAACCACAATGTAGATGAATTTCTTCCTAAGTATGTAAAAGGAAGTATGCATTATAATAAAAGCTATGCATGTTACAGGCTGGCGCTTGAATATTTTATGTTCTATGAAACTGTATCAGAAGAACTAGCATCAGCTGCCAGTTCTGCAAATGATACATTGGCAGTTTTAAATGGTATTATAAGGGAGTTTTTTGAGAAAAATCCTGGGGACAGTGAATGTAAGGATATGGCAGGCAGGCTGCTTGTACTAAGGGAAGAGGTTAAAGACCAGGTACAGGTGTTAACAGCATACCTTGACTGTTTTATTATATATGAATATATATTTAACAGGATACAGTACCGTTTTGATGAAATGGGTGAAATGCCAGATGATAATGAATTTATACAGAAAGTAATTAGTTATGTATTTGCTTCAGAAGATAATACTGTTGTTAATGAAAATATACGTTTTATGATAGAACAGCTGCCTATGAGGATGTTAAGCAGTAAATATTTTGATATTATACACGAAAGTGTATCCCTTTATAAGGGCAGCAGGGCAAGTTCACTTGAAGGTTTTGAATATATGTTCCGTACAAATGCAATGCTTTATAAAGATGATAATATGAGTGTATATTTTACAGAGTTTAAGCAGGTTCTTAATGAACTGGATGGACTTAAGCCTGATGATATAGGGGAAGATGTATACAGGGAGTATAGTGTAAAGATAAGTTCTAATATATCAAGGATTGCTGGTTTTACAGATATGTATATGCTTATGGAAGGGCTTGTCAATGCACTTTATATTGTAACAATAACAGAATGTTATAAAGACGGTGAAGAAAACAGCAATAGTGCTGCTATGGAAGCAGCATACAATGTTATCAAAGGCGTAAATTCATTATTTATGAAAGAGGAAAGCAGTGTATGGAAACTTGCAGGTGATGAACCACTAGGCACAAATAAGGAAAAACTTGACTGGCTTTCAGGTTTTTTTGATAAAGTAGAGGGACACCAGGAAAATATAAGCGGAATTCTTGAAACGGCAGAGGCTTTTCTTGATGAAGCAGAAAATGCACATGGGGAAGATATTGTAAGGCTTGGGCTTGCAGAGGAATTTGCTATATTAAAGCGTATGTCACTGCTTAATTCAAGCAGTATGTTTGCGGATATTGATGAAAATGAAAATGACACAGAAGTTACAGCTGCTATGGCAGATGAGACCGCTGGCAGGCTGGTTAAAGAGCTTAAAGAACTATTTAAAGGCAGAAGTAAACAGTTTAAAAGGGCAGTAATGGCAAATACGCTTGGAAAGCTTCCTGTATTTTTCAATAATGTACAGGAAGTAACAGATTATATAGAAGCGTCATTTACACAGTGCAAAGATGAAGCTGAAAAGTTTGCTGCAAAAGAAATTATTATGGAAGAAATAGGTTAGTAAACGGGAAAGGACGTATATGTTTATCTGGAACAAGAAGATGTATATGGATGAAAAGGTAATGAAAAAGCCTGCAAAATACCGCAGGCTTGCTGGCAAGAAGAAGCTTTACAGACACTGTTATTACATTACATTTCCTGCCAATAATGCTAATATTATGGATATTTATTCTTCAGGTGAATTATGGCTTAAGTACAGGGCAGTTTCTGGAATTGAGGTAATAGGAATGGCATACTGCATGGAAAGTGCAGAATACCTTGTAGCGGAAATAGTGCAGGATGTTTATAAGGAGTATGGTGATATATCACTGGGGCTTGTTAAAAAGTTTTTTGCATAACTTGAAAGGAGGCAGGATATGTCTATAGCTTTGGCAGGCGGGATTGTATTAACAATTTTAAAGGTAATTCTGGTCCTGCTTCTTGTTATTATCCTGCTATTGTTTTTAATTGCAGGGCTTACACTTTTTGTACCATTCAGGTATAAGGTGCATGCAGAAAAATATGATACCATTAAAGCAGAAGGCAGGGTGTCATGGCTTTTAGGTATTATATGTGTGATATTTACATATGATGATGGTGCCAGCAGTTATAAATTAAAGATATTTGGGGCAGATTATAAGAAATTAACAGGTATTTTTAAAAGAAGGAAAAAAGCCAGAAAAGATAATGAATACAGCCTGGAGAGTGCAGAATACAAAGAGGATTCCAGGGAGGAAAGCTATGGAGAAAAAAAAGAAGCAGAAAAGAAAGAAACAGAAAAAACATATAGCATGGAAACTTCTAAGCCGTGTGTCCAGAATAGTGAAACTGGTGCTGGGAATGCAGAGGCTTTTAGAGGCAGCAGGACAGATGAAGAGAAGAAAGACTATAGAACATCTGGCTCCAGTAGTAAAGCCCGCAATGGTAAAGAAGAAAAAGAAGGGCACAATGGCAAACCACACCAGAAAGAAAGTACAAGGGAAAGCCAGAAAGGTACCAGGAAGGACAGCGTAGCAGACAAGATAAAAGATTTTAGGAAATCTTTTAAGGAGAACTTTAGAAAAGCGGGCAGGATAAAGGACTTTATTTTTTCAGAAACTACAAAAGGTATTGTTTGCGTTACAAGGGATAATGTGTTACATTTATTAAAAAAGATAAAACCACGTAAGATAAAAAGTGATATTTTATTTGGAACAGGAGACCCGTGCCTTACTGGACAGGCTCTTGGTGTTATAGCTGTATATATGGCTATGACAGGTACATTTTTTAATATAACACCCAGTTTTGAGAACCAGGTGTTGCGTGGAAGGCTTGAAGTTTCAGGACATATACGTATAGTTACACTGCTCTTTATTGTATTAAAGATACTTTTAAGCAGTGAGTGGAAGAATTTTTATAAAGAAGCAATGAAAATTAAGGAGGAATTGTAATGGGAGATTTTAGTTCAACAGTACAGTCTTTATTTAAAGGTATGGATGGTTTTCTTACTACTAAGACAGTAGTAGGTGATGCAGTAAAATTTGATGATGGCACAATAATACTGCCACTGGTTGATGTAAGTTTTGGTGTTGCTGCAGGGGCATTTTCAGAGCCTGGCAAGAAGGAGAACGGCGCAGGCGGTATGGGAGGAAAAGTGCAGCCAAGTGCAATACTTGTAATAAAAGATGGACAGTCTAAGCTTGTCAATGTAAAGAACCAGGATGGAATTACAAAGATACTTGATATGGTGCCTGAACTTATTGATAAATATTCTAAAAAGGGAAAAGGCAAAAATGAAGATATTGATGGCTATGAGTACGACGAGGATTATGATGGCTACGATGATAGTGAAGAAGAGTAATAATATTATCGGGGCAACCCCTGTGTCTGTATAGATACAGGGGTTTTATATTTGCCTGTAAATATAGTTTTTGTACCATCTGGTTATATATATTATATAGTTTATGTTTGTGGCAACGTTTTCATACTTTGTGTTATTTTATTGTAAAACATGCATTTATATGCCATATATATTGGTAAATAATGCATTTATACAAATAAATGTTACAGAAAAGGGTTTAATATTATTGAACCATTATGTGCTGGAAATTAAAAATATTATGTCTGCCCAGGTGTGAAAGCAATATTCCATAAATCCTGTTTTCTTGAAAATTTTTCTTGCAATTATTCCAATTATTTGTTAGAATAGTCATGTTGTGCAAATTAAACAGAAATATTGTATTAAATATAAGGAGGTGCTTACGATGGCAAAATGTTCAGTTTGTGGAAAAAGCGTGCACTTTGGTAATAAAGTCAGCCATTCACATAGAAGAAGTAACAGGATGTGGAAGCCAAATATTAAATCCGTAAGGATTAAGGTTAATGGTGGAACAAAGAAAATGCCAGTATGTACAGGATGTTTACGTTCTGGAGCTGTAGAGCGTGCGTAAGCACATCATGTAATATATGGACCGGCCTGTATGGCCGGTTTTTTTAAGTTTCCAGATACTGTAGTATTAATGTGGTCCTGGGCATTATTACATGCCTTATCCAGATAGATGTGTGCATAGTCCTGTTAAGTATTGGAATTGCCAGAACCACATAATTTGTATAACATTTAATTTCAAAATATACATAGATATTTATTAACTACAAAAAAGGTTATATCCAAGTATAAGGCATAAAAGTATTATAAGGACTGCGATAATACCATTATCAAGAAAAAGCATAATTGTCATTCCTATAGCTATCCAAAAGAGGATAAAACCGGCCATTTTGCGCATAATTACCACCATATTATTGTTCTTGCTTTGAAAGGAGCAATAAGTTATACTGTATTATATGATATAAAACTGGAAAATTGAACCTGAATATATTGCCAGGAACCAGATAATCCTGGTAATATCAAGTAATACAATGAAATGGAGGATATTTTATGAAGGGTAAAATGAGTACCGATATGGGAAAAATTGTAATAGACCGTGATGTATTAGCGAAATATGCGGGAACTGCAACTATGGAGTGCATAGGGATAGCCGGGATGGCTTCCGTAAATGTCAAAGATGGGGTTGCCAAACTTCTTAAAAAGGAAAATGCTGGCAGGGGAGTAAATGTATTTATTGTAAATAACAAATTAAAGATAGAACTCCATGTTATTGTTGCATATGGTGTAAGTATACGTGCTGTTGCACATAATGTACTGGAAAACGTAAGGTATAAAATAGAGGAATTTACAGGTCTTGAGATAGAGGCAATTAATGTAATTGTAGAGGGTGTCAGGATTATGGATGAAGACTGACACACTGCTCTAAGACTGTATAAGTGGAAAAGGTATACCTTAATGCAAGGAGGAATATTAAAGTGGGTTTAAAATCAATAGATGCGGCAATGCTTCAGAAAATGTTTTTGTCAGGTGCTAAGGCATTAGATGCAAAGAAGGAATATATTAATGAATTAAATGTATTTCCAGTACCTGACGGGGATACAGGCACAAATATGACAATGACTATAATGGCAGCTGCAAAAGAGGTAAGCAGCCTTGATGCCCCTGATATGGAGCAGCTTGGAAAATCTATTTCAAGTGGCTCATTACGTGGTGCGAGAGGCAATTCTGGTGTAATTATGTCACAGATTTTCCGTGGGTTTGTAAAGGAAATAAAAGGAAACAGTGTACTTGATGTGACAATACTTGCCAATGCAGTACAACATGCTGCAGACACTGCCTATAAGGCTGTTATGAAGCCAAAAGAAGGCACAATCCTTACAGTTGCCCGTGCTGGTGCTGATAAAGCGATGGATATACTAATTAATGATGATATAGATGATGTCATAGAGTTTTGTGATGCTGTGGCAGAAAGCATGGAAGAAGCACTTCTTAAGACTCCTGAAATGCTTCCCATACTGAAACAGGCGGGAGTTGTAGACTCAGGCGGAGAAGGTCTTATGACATTCTTAAGAGGTGCTGTGGACGCACTTAAAGGAAAGGTTTCAGACTTTGCAATAAACAGTAAAGGAAACTCCAAATTAGTTAAAACAAGCATTGATGAAAGTGCAGATATAAAATATGGATATTGTACAGAGTTTATAATAATGCTTGGACAAAGTAAAGACCCTGTAGAACTAGAACTTAAAGATTATTTACAAAAAATAGGTGACTGTGTTGTAGTGGTTTCTGATGATGAAATAGTAAAGGTACATGTCCATACAAATGATCCAGGGCTTGCAATACAGAAAGCACTTTCATATGGACAGCTTACAAGCATGAAGATTGATAATATGCGTGAGGAGCACCATGAAAAAGTTATACGTGATGCTTCTAAAATTGCTGCAAAGGAAAGTAGTGGAAAAAGGGAAGAAATAAAGAAAACCAGCCAGCCACGTAAGAAAACAGGTTTTATTGTAGTATCTTCCGGGGATGGGCTGTCAGATATATTCTATGGGTTAAAGGCTGATTATATTATTGAAGGCGGGCAGACTATGAACCCTAGCACAGATGACCTGCTTAAAGCAATAGACAATGTTAATGCAGATAATATATTTATACTTCCAAACAATGGTAATATAATACTTGCTGCAAACCAGGCGAAGGAACTTACAAAAGATAAAAATATAATTGTAATACCTTCTAAAAATATACCACAGGGAATTGCAGCGCTTATAAGTTATACAGAAGGAAGTTCTGCCAGTGACAATGAGAAGACAATGTCAGAAGAAATGCTTAATATTAAATCAGGGCAGGTAACATATGCTGTACGTGATACTAATATGGATGGCAAAGATATAAAGAAAGGTGATTATATGGGGCTGGATGGCAAAACGATTGTTTCAGTAGAGAAAAATGTCATTGATGCTGCAAAGAAACTTGCAGACACTCTTATTGATGATAAATCTGAGCTTGTAAGCCTGTACTATGGGGCAGATGCAACAGAGGAAGAAGCAGAAGCACTTGCAGATAAAATAATTGCTGCTTACAGTGGTGTTGATGTAGAAGTACAATATGGCGGCCAGCCAGTGTATCCATACTTTATATCTGTAGAATAATTAAATGAAGTGTGCCATAAAATAGTGGCAGGAGAGGTGGAATATAAACGGCGGTGGAACTTAATGACAGTATAAGGACTATTAAGGGTATCGGCGGAAAAAGTGAGAAGCTCTTTAATAAACTGGGGATTTATACAGTAGAGGAGCTTCTTTGCTTTTATCCGCGGGAATATGATATTTTTGGCAAAATAGAACCAATTTCCCAGGTGGCAGAAGGCAATGTAGTAATAATACATGTGAGCCTTAGGGAATATCCAAAGACAATGGTATCAGGAGGACTTAAGATAACCAGGGCAAGATTTGGTGATGCAAGCGGAAATATAACAGCAGTGTGGTTTAATATGCAGTTTGTAATGAAAATGCTGCATATGGGGGCACACTATATACTACGTGGCAAATTAGTAAACAGGAATGGTTTTTTAGAACTGCACCAGCCTAAGATTTTATCAAGGCAGGAATATTCTAACCTGGCAGACAGGATGCAGCCAGTATACCGCCTGACAGCAGGGCTTACAGGCAATGCGGTGGCCAAAGCTGTAAATATAGCACTTAAAGAAACAGATTTAAGTGGTGATTTCCTTCCAGCAGATATAAGAAAGGAAAATAACCTTATATCATGGAAGAAGGCTGTTGCTGCAATACATTTCCCAGATAATAAGGAAGAATGTATACAGGCAAGAAGAAGGCTTGTATTTGATGAGTTTTTTATTTTTGCACTTGCCCTGCGGCAGTTAAAAAAAGTAAAAAAAAGCATACCATCAAAATATATTATGTCACCAGATATAAAAACAAAACAGTTAATACAATCCCTTCCATATAAACTTACAAAAGCACAGGAATTAGCATGGAATGACATTAAAGAAGATATGTTATCAGGTATTGTTATGAACAGGCTGGTACAAGGTGATGTAGGTTCAGGCAAAACAATAATTGCAGTGCTTGCACTTGCCATGGTAGCAGAAAATGGGTTCCAGGGTGCTATTATGGTGCCGACAGAGGTACTTGCCAAACAGCATTATGAGACATTCCAGGAGTTTTTGAAGCCTCTTGGGATAAATACAATATTGCTTACGGGTTCTATGACTGCATCACAGAAGAAAAAGGCATATGCACAGATAGAAAACCATGAAACTGACATTGTTATAGGTACACATGCACTTATCCAGGAGAAAGTAGAATTTCATTCACTTGGGCTTGTAGTAACTGATGAACAACACCGGTTTGGTGTAAAACAAAGGGAAGCATTGTATTCAAAGGGCATTGAACCACATATGCTTGTTATGAGCGCAACACCTATACCAAGGACACTTGCGGTAATATTGTATGGCGAACTTGATATATCTGTAATAGATGCGCTTCCAGAAGGCAGGCTTCCAGTGAAAAATTGTGTTGTAGGAACTAATTACAGGACACAGGCATATAAGTTTATGCAACAGGAAACGGCAGCAGGACACCAGGTATATATAATATGCCTGTCTCTTATACCCATATCCTAGCCCACCAGACGTAGAGGAATATCGTATGACGGCAT
>VSNJ01000012.1 GCA_009774235.1 Lachnospiraceae bacterium | reverse complement strand
CTCGTGGGCTCGGAGAGGTGTATAATAGACAGCTTCTATACTATCACCAATATCTTTGCCTGTTTCTTTAGCAACATAATCAGTTATAATAACTGAATCATCTTCAGATGCTGCAAGTTCTTCAAAATATTTATAATATTTATCAGATGATAATTCAAGATACTCATTTAATTTTGCATACTTTAACGGATCTGCACCAGTAATAAATACATTTACATCATCTATAAGCCCATTTACATCATATTTTGGAACAATAAAATCCTTATCTATACACTCCATGGAATTAAGTTTATCTATGATAATATCTGTTGTGGAGGTATCTGAATTATTATCAATAACATTGTTAATTTCGTAATCATAATTCATTTTTTCATATGCAGCAACTACACCATCAGCCATAGTTTTTCCAATCGAAGCAATAAGAAGAACTGCTGAGAAAGAGATAACGAGAAGTGTGATATTTCCTCTTAAAAGTTTCGATGTTTTTACATTGTTGAATGCCAGGAAAAGACTTGTATTATTTTTGAATATTATTGCAAATATGCCTGATAATATCTTCAAGAACTTAGGCAAAAGCATTATCATACCTATAAATGCAGCTGCTGTAAAGAACATGCTCAGATCAATAATCCAGTCTTCATTTATTACAGCTCCGACTATTGCAAACACCAGTAATGCAATACCAAGTATAAAACGTAAACTTCCTTTTTTGTGCTTTACTTCCATTCTATTGAGTATTACATCCTTTACCGGAAGCTTTCTTACACTTCTTGCTGGTAAAAGAGCTGAAACAACAGACATTAATACTGCAAATATAATACCTATAATAATAAGTTTAGGATCAATACTAAAGCTCATATAGATGCCATACTCTTTAAGCGGTGATGTTTCTCTTGCAATTATATAGAGAATAACTTCACCAAGTGCAACACCAAATATTGCTCCAAATACAGAATACAAGAAACTCTCACATAGAAGGATATGTTCTATCTTCTTTCTTGTAGCACCCTGACTCATAAATGTACCAATAACAGTCATACGCTCATTGATTATAAGCTTGAATGTTCCGTGTATGATGATACAGCATATAATACATACTATTGCAAACATAATATATAAAGTGGTAACTGCTGACTGAGTAATTTCTTTTTGTGAAGAAAGATCTGTAAGACTCATTGCCTTTACTCTTTCATTCGCATCATTAAAGTTATCTGCAGCCTTTACAGAGTCACTTTCAGATGTTTCAGCAGTCATATAGTTATATCTGCCTTCGGAACTCATAATAGTTTCCATATAATCATACGGAACTACCATAGTGAACTCTTTTTTAGAATCTCCATAAAAGCTTCCGCTCGGCGCACATATTGCATTGATCTTATACGCCTGCTTCTCTCCACCGATAGCAACTTCAATTGTATCACCCAGTTTCAGGTCACGTTCTTTTGCTATTCTGTCTGAAATAGCACATACAGGCTCAGAAGATTTTTCCGGCATACTTCCTTCCTGAACATACTTGTTGCAATCCTTTTTGCCTGCAAGGTAAACATAAGTTATCTCGTCATCCTTATTGATGATACCAATAGCATTCAGTTGTCCCTCAAAGTTTGTAAGACCTGCTGCATCAAAATCTTTCTCTGAGAAGAATACGTCTTCTGTATTAGATGAGATCCCGACTTCCTTGCCGTCAGCAGCATTTTTCAAAGCATCCTCATTTACTTTAAGTATAACGTCAACTGCTCCTAGACTGAATATGAATAACGCTGTACTTACTGCGATTGAGAATAACAAAAGTAAAAATCTACCTTTTTTCTCGGTCATATTCTTAAATATGTACTTCAAAAAAACTTTCAAAACTACACCTCCAGTTATATTATTATATTTTTATAGAAAGACCTATAAAAGTACTTTCTATTATGACATATATTTTTTTAATATTTAATTATTTATGGTTCTTCATGAAATAGCCCTAGATTATGATATGTTTAATATTTAATGTATAAACAAATAAAATATATTATATCAATTTCTCCATCTGCTCAATAATATCATTTACGTCTGCAACTATTTTATAATCGGAATAATCAAATATTCTTGCATTTTCATCACTGTTGACTGCAATAATAGTGCAGCCGCCTTTAATACCAGCCATATGCTGGCTTGCACCAGAAACTCCAAATGATACATAGAGTTCCGGCATGATATTTTTTCCTGACTGTCCTATCTGATAAGCCTTGTCAATGATATTATCCTCAACAGCCGCACGAGTTCCAATAATACAAGCCCCGCATTTCTTAGCGATATTTCTTATTCGTTCACAAGTTTCAGCATTTTTTACTCCTCTGCCAACACAAAAAAACTTCTTATACTGATTGAGATCAACGGTATCTTCGTTATTTTTCTTTATTGACTCTATAATTGAGTAAGTCAAAACTGATTCTGTGAGTTTTCCTTTGATTATAACTTTTCCAGAGTGTCCTTCGGCTTTTCTGATCTGGAAAACATCTGCCTTGACGGTACACATGGAAATATCGCAGTTAATGCACTTTATACGTGCAAGGACGGAATCATTCATTGCAGCACGCTGCACCCATATTTTCCCTTGCTCATCATATCCGATTTCAACACAATCTGCTGTAAGTCCGGCACCAAGACGTACTGAAAGCCTTGCGGCAACTGATTTGCCAAAAGAGGTAGCCGGATATAAAACTGCAAGCACTTTCTCTTCATCGATTACCTTTGCAATATAATCGCAATATGACCTTATCTGCATTTTTCCGCTTTCTGGAGCTATGACTTCATCTGCACCATATCCGATGAGCTTTTGATACTCTTCATATTTCCAATTTGGAGGGCAGATAACACAAACTTCACATTCATTCTGTGCAGCAAGTTCACCTGCCTTCGAAATAAGCTGAAGAATATGATTTTCAGGCTCAGCTATGTTATCACAAACTACAAGTATTTGTTCTTCTGTCATGAACTCACCTTCTCTCCTGTCATCATGGAAATAATAAGCTTTGCCTGTTCTTCTGGATCATCTGGAACGGTTTCAGATGTCTTTTTAACCATTTTGTCCTTTATATTGAGCACTT
This sequence comes from Lachnospiraceae bacterium, assembly GCA_009774235.1. GTDB lineage: Bacteria > Bacillota > Clostridia > Lachnospirales > Lachnospiraceae > Butyribacter. The sequence goes on along the minus strand of VSNJ01000012.1, from coordinate 44,520 downwards.
GTGTTTTTGAACCACTGAGTCCACATAATGTTTTATCAGCATTTATTGCATTTATGCCTAATTTTGCAATGTTCTTATTCTTTGCTTTCTTCATAGTGGTCAGGCTTATCTTAGGATGCCTGGTAGTGAAATTATCAAAAGATACAACTACAGGCAGATCCAACCGGATAACATTATAGTTGTCCACAGAATTCTGCTCAGCGAGTATTTCATTTTCATTCTCACATGAAATACTCAACAGATCACTTATACAATCCATATCAAGACGTTCTGCAAGTCCCGAAGCTACCTGACCTGTTTCACCATCAATAGTTTTTTTCCCGCAAACTATAAGATCAAAAGGCATAAGTTTTGTAAGAGCTTTATAAAGTATATATGAAGTTGCTACTGTATCAGAACCGGCAAAGGCTTTATCACATATATGTATAGCTTCATCAGCTCCCATAGCGAAAGCTTTTCTAAGTATTGACTCTGCACTTTCCGGTCCAAGACATATGCAATAAACAGTACAATTGATTTTTTTCTTTAAAGCAATACACTGTTCAAGAGCATAAAGATCGTATGGATTCATTGAAAATGGCTCATTGCTTTGTTCATGGGGGAATACCAGTTCAGTGTGGACAGGTTTAATACAAACTACTATTTTCACTTTTATCTCTCCTGGTTAATATTTTGCATTAGCAATATTAAATATTGTATTCTTCTGCATTTCATTAGTTCCTGAATAGATGCTGCAAGCAAGTGCATCTCTGAGTTCACGCTCAATACCGTATTCCTTTGTATATCCGTATGAACCAAAAATCTGCATAGCATCTCTGCAAGTTTGTATGTAACTTTCACTTACATAGAGTTTTAGGATAGATGCTTCAAGAAATGCTGAACGTTTTCTGTCCTTAAGCCATGCGTACTTATAGAGCATCTGTCGTGACAACTCTATTCTTACCTGCATATCAGCTATCTTATGGCTAACAGCCTGATATTCCATAATAGGCTTACCAAATTGCCTTCTCTTTCTTGCCTGTTCAATACAAGTTTCCATGATTCGCTGCATAACACCGATATGAGGAGCAAATTCATAGCATCTCTCCCACTCAAGACCAGAAGTCATAATGTAAGAACCGCCATTTAACTTTCCAATGACATTTTCCTTAGGTACTCTTACATTATTAAGGATAAGCTCACTTGTAGGGCATGAGCACAATCCCATTTTTTCAATATCCGGACCTGTTCTTACACCTTCAAAGCCTCTTTCAACAACAAATGCAGTAAATGACTTCTTAGGTTCAGTTCCTGTAACAGCAAATACTATGAAAATATCGGAAATAGGACCATTAGAAATAAACATTTTGCTTCCGTCCAGTATGTAGCTATCTCCGTCCTCAACAGCAGTAGTAGTCATTGATAAGGAATCCGAACCGGACTCAGCTTCTGTTATTGCTATAGAGCCTATCTTCTTTCCCTCTACCATATCAGGAACATATTTTTTCTTCAATTCTTCACTGCCATAAAGATATATCATGTTCTGAGCTACCCAGATGTGATTGTTTACTACAAATATGAATCCGTTGTTCTTGCATCCATATCCGAGAGCCTCAATAGCAAGAGCTGCAGTGAGATAGCTCTCACCGAGTCCGCCATATTCTTCACCTACAGTAATACCGAGTATGCCAAAATCACAGATACGCTCCCATAGTACAGGGGAATACTTCTCTAAATACTCTTCATCGTTAAGATTCTCTTTAGCAAAATTAATGATCTCTTTCTGTAATTCTTTCTGCTCTTTAGTCAATAAAAAATCCATTATTGTTTACACCCCCTTTTCTAAATCTAATGTAACATAACCAGGTATCTTACGTTCATATGAAAGATCAGCTTCCAGTATAGTAACTCCGTCTTTTTCTCCGGCTTCGCTGAATCCGTTAAACTTATATGTAATATACATAACACGGTTTCTGTCACTTGGAACAAATTTCGCTGTGAATCTTACACCTTTTTCTCTTGCAGTATTTATTATGTGGTTCATGAAGATATTTCCAACACCTTTAGATACTACACGGCATGACATGAGTAAAAGTTCTAGTTCCCATTTTTTTTCTTCTTTTTTGATAAGCGCCATTCCTATCATTCCATAAGTACCGTACTTATCGTCAAGACCTGCAACGATGAGCTCATATTCATCAGATTCCATAAGTCTTGTAAGGTCATCGTAAGAATATATGTAACCAGTAGAATTAAGCTGATGAGTACGGACTGTAAGTTCCTCCATACGCTGGATATCGGAAACCTGTGCATGTCTTAGAGCCAGCTTCATATCAAGAGTTTTAAGGAATTCTTCCTTTGTACCGGTAAATTCCTGTTCAACTTCATTTCTCACAATATCAGTCTGATACATATTACGTCTGTTTGCTGAATCACTTGTAATGAACGTAGGAACCATACGCTCCATTTCAGTGATCTTGGAAATATCAGCAGAATCTATGCAAAGTACTTCCGGATGTCCAAAAGCAACTTCTTCACGCTCAAATGGCTGATCGTCAACAAATGCAAGAGTATCTATACCAATGTTGATATTCTTTGCTATCTCACCAACTGCTTCAGACTTACTGTTCCAGTTTATCTTAGGATAGATGAAAATTTCCCATATTCCGAATTCTTCAAGTTTAGCCTTAGCATCATCAAAATTATTCTTGCTGCTTATAGATTGGAGAATTCCTCTTTTATCCAGTTCTTTTATGGTTTCAACTGCTTCCTGCTTTAGCTTTACATCTTTATCCTCAATAAGGATACCATCCCATATAGTATTATCAAGATCCCATATTACACATTTAATTTTCTGTTCACTCATACCAAAACCTCTTCATTACTATTGCTCATCCCGGACACATTATAAAGTGACCAGAACATTCCTTTTTCATTTACAAGCTCATCAAAGCTTCCTTGTTCTATTATCTGGCCATTATTCATTACAATGATGCTGTCAACTTTTCTGAGCTGTCTTTCATCAAGCTTGTGTGTTATAAGAATTTTAGTAATATCTGGTATAGCAAGTACAGCATCACTTATTTCCTGCGCAGTTGCGTTATCAAGCGCTGACATAGCCTCATCCATTAAGAGTACACTGCTGTCCTTAAGTAATGCACGGGCGATAGATACTCTCTGCTGCTCACCGCCCGAAAGATTGCTTCCGTTGTCACCGCAAAGATAATCATATCCTTTGTCATTTACAAGCTTGCTTAACCCAGCCTTATTAACTACATAATCAAGCTTTTCCCTTGAAAAATCTCCAAACATTGTAATGTTATCCTGAAGTGAAGCATTGAAAAGGAAAACATTCTGCTGGATAACACCAAGCATTGTTGCTAAACTGTCCGAGCTTATCTCTTTCATCTCTATTCCGTCAATTGTAAGACTTCCTCTATAATCATTATAGAAACCCTGCATCAGCTTAAATAAAGTTGTTTTACCGCTTCCTGAAAGACCAACTACTGCATAGCTTCCGCCCTTTTTGAATTCAATATAAAGATCCTTAACTGCATCTTCACTGTCATCATATGAGAACGAAAGATCATTGAGACATATTGATTTATTAAATGAATCAATAGTTTTATTTCCTTCTTTTACTGTTGCATTATTAAGTCTTTCTATAACTTTATCGATAAGTCCCTGAGAAGCTTTATACTTAGTTACCATTGGAAATAACTTTTCAATTGGCATTGAAATATAGTTTGTAAGCTGAACAAATGAAAAAAGAGAACCGAGTGTTCCAATACCTTTAAATGAAAAGAATATTCCCAATATAATTATAACAACAAGCATAAGTCCTGTAGATAAAGTACCAATTATTTGCATAGAATCATCAGCCTCACGTCGTTCATTTTTAGTATTTTCCAGAACAAAATTCTTATTATCAAACATCTTTAAAATTTGTTCTTCTGATTTAAACGACTTTATAACAACAAATCCATTAAGCAATTCTTTCGTTTGATCAATAAAAGTTTCGTTTTTTTCAGAAGTCTTTTTTTCCTTCTTTATTAAGTCGTTACCTGTTTTTAATGCTATAAATACTGGTATTATACTAATTACTACAATTGCAAGCATTAAATAAATGTTAAGAACTGCCATTACTATTAACGTTATCACTAACTGAAATATATAAAAAAATATGTCAATTAATCCTTTAATATAATTAGTCTCAATAAACTGTAAATCGTTTGAAAAAGAATTAATGAATCCACTGGATGAAATATCTGCATAGGCACTTATGTCTTTATTTAGAATTGTTTTAAAAATATACATCTTGTATCTTGATAATGATGTCATAATATACTGATTTGCAAACTTTTTTTCCATTAATTTTGCTATTAATGTAAGTAATATCATAAGAGCACCTATAATAATTCCCTTAAAAAGAACATCAAGGCTTTTATCTGCAATTCCATCAATTAAAAAACAGAACATAACAGCAATTAGAATATTAGCTACAGCTTCCATAATTTTTGCACAAAAAGCCAACATATAATTTTTTTTATTATCTTTCATAAAAAGTTCGTGATATAAAGAACTATTTTTTTTATTTGTTTTCATTATATATTCCTTTCATTTTGAAAGATAAAAATATCTTTTTCTTTAAATTATCCACATCTTTATATACGATCGGAATTTTTATATAAATTTGATCATTATTCATCATAAGTGCAACTTCTGATAAAAATTTATCAGTTGTCGTTACCATTAACGAATCTTTTTCAACATTAAAATCCGTACGTATACTTTGAACATTAATAAATGGAACATTTTTCATTTCATGTAATAATTGGCCATCTAAAGCTTCTAAGTGATCAGGTATATCCAGTTCTTTCATTCGATAAGCTGCAAGCTCCTTAATTATAGAATCAATACTGTTTTCAGAATTATAAATTCCTATAATTAAGGAAAGGAACATTCCAAGTGTACTGTAATCCAAACTTGTCCGTCCATTATGTATAAGTATAAAAGGCAATCGGTTTTCTATATAATCACATAACTCATTCGGCAACAATTCAAGCATCGTATCTATCAGCCACTTCAAATTGTTATCATTTATTACAGCTATCTCAGCTTTTGAACATTTCTTCTTCATTTCTATGTATGCATATTTATAGTTTTCATTTTTTAATGCATTGTTAAATTTTTCAAGAGCATTCTTAAAGTCTTTAGCTTTTATTTTATTTTCATTATTTTTACTTAACTTCTTTTTGCTAACAATTACATCACTAAACGAACGTTTAGGTAAATAGTCATTTTTATTTCCATTTGCAATATTATTAAACAATTCAGGAATTATTGAACCAGACGTTGCATCTGATATTGAATGATGACATATAAAATAAATATCAAATTGGTTATAATCATTTTTTACAACAAATATTCTTGAAAGAAGCCCTCCTTTATTTAAAATGTCTCCTTTATAAATGGTAAAAATTGAAGAAATCCATTTTTCATTATTTATATTATTTAAAACAGGTATTTCTATTTTTGAATAATTATAAACTTTCATTTTATCAATATTAATATCATATGCTGTTCTGAATACTTCCTGGGTTCTTATCAGTTCATTTAAAATGGAAATAACATCATTACTATTTATGTTATAAGCTGATAATTTAGATATAACTATATTATTATCCATTTCATAAAAATGTTTTTGTGTATATGAAGGCTTATATAGATTAATTATTTCTTTTTCAGTTATTGACTTAACATATTCTGACGCAATATCCTCACAATTATATTTAGCCAAACGTTCATCAATAGTATTATTAAAAATAAACTGATCATATATTAGTTTAATATTCGATTTATTATTTACTATATTGTCATTAGTCATTTTTGAAGAGTGCTTACTTGCTGCACAATATTCAGCAAATTCATTTACACTCTTTTCAAATTCGGTTTTGAGAAGAACTGCAAATTCTTTTCCATACTTACTAAAGATAGAGAATAAAAGCTTGCCTTCACTGACCAGTCCGTTTAATGATATCTTATCTTCTGTATTATTATCTTTTGATATATTATTTCCAGTCCTGTATTCATTTGCAAAATCAGTCCTGCGTTCACTAAAATCTCCAAGATAATTAAAAGTAATTTCCGGTTCAGCATCATGCTTAACATATCCATAACCCATTCCCATGTTAGGAATACTTCGCATTGTATCCCTCGCATTGATTATCGCTTCATCATCATCTTCACTATACGCAAGTGATACTGCATATATATTTGTGAACCAGCCTACTGTCCGGTCTATATTGATTGGCTCATGTATTTCTTCTCGTCCATGTCCTTCAAGCATTACAGCGACATTTTTCTGACCAGTTATTCTGCCAACGGCTCTCGCTAAGCCAGCAAGCAATACCTCATCTATCTTCGCATCATATGCATTGCTGCTCTTTGTAAGAAGCTTTTCTGTTGTTTTTTTACTGAACTCTGCAACTGCATGGCCGGTTTCTGTTTCTGGATACTCTACTACAACATGTCCTTCTGATATTTTTGCACTTGTATTCTTCCAGTACTCTTTTTCTTTGCTTTCGAGCTTTTCTCCATATTCTTTCAGTTTCTGGCTCCACTCGATAAATGAGGCAGTCTTTTCAGGAAGTGTTACTTTCTTTCCAGCCTTTATCTGACTTACCGCTGTCTCAAAGTCTTCCTGCAATATTCTCCATGAAATGCCATCAATAGCAAGATGGTGGATACAGAACATCATCTGCTTGGTTTCTCCAAGTTCAAATACTGCCACCTTTACAAGCGGACCTTTTTCAAGGTCGATGCTTTCCTGTATCTCATTACACTTATTCTCTACAGCTTTATGTTTATCCGCTTCACTGCTGTAATCAAATTCATAGAAATCACAAAGCTTGTTTTCAGCTATTGGAAGTATCTCTAGTTCCTTATTCCTGTATACTGCTCTGAGAATATCATGATGTTTTACAAGTTCATTTACTGCTTCGTAAATGACTCTGTTATCTATTTCATTTATTGAGATCATTGCAGACTGGTTATAATGTTCTGGTTTTACAAGTGCCCATTCACCAAATTTTTTTATTATTGGTGTTGATTCTACTTTACCAGTTACTTCACCTTGTTCGTAATTTCGCTTCTCATTCGCATTATTTACATAAAGTGCTATATTCTCAGGCGTTTTACCATTCATTATATCCTTTGCCGTTACATTATATCCTGAATTTCTAAGCTTTGAAATGATTTGTATTGCCTTTATTGAGTCCCCGCCAAATTCAAAGAAGCTATCCTGTATTCCTATCTTCTCTACATTCATTATCTCACAGAATGCAGCACATACTGCTTCCTCTGCTTTGTTTCTTGGAGCTATATATTCTCTGGTGCTTTTACTTTCTATTTCAGGCAATGCTTTCTTATCAAGTTTTCCATTTCTGGTCATTGGGATCTCATCGATCTGCATCATATATGCAGGCATCATATAATCAGGCAGGTTATTGCTAAGCCTATCCTTTATCTCGGATATGCTTACTTTGCTTTCGCTTGTATAATAAGCATATATTGCCTTATCTCCACTTGCATCTGCCTTTGCTATTACTGCACAGTCCTTAATACTTTCAATTTCCCTGATTCTGCTCTCGATTTCTCCAAGTTCGATTCTGAATCCTCTGATTTTTACCTGTTCATCGATTCGTCCAAGGAAATCTATATTTCCGTCAGGAAGCCATCTTGCAAGGTCGCCTGTTCGATACATTCTTCCTTCACCAAATGGATTCTTTACAAATTTCTCAGCTGTCAAATCAGGTCTGTTAAGGTAGCCTCTTGCTATTCCATCTCCTGCTATACAAAGTTCTCCTGATACACCTATACCACATAACTCATCGTCATTTAAAATGTATATTTTAACATTTGAATGCGGCTTTCCTATCGTTATTCTATCAGGTACTTCTGCATCCTTTTTTATTCTAAGATAAGTTGAACAAACCGCAGTTTCCGTTGGTCCATACGCATTTATGAAATCTGCATACTTTACAATTTCTTTTGTAACATCATAAATAGCTTCAGAACCTGACGTAAATACAATTTTTGCATCTGACATTTCGTACTGAGCTGCAAACTGTGGTGGAAATTGCAATATATTTATATTGTTCTTTTCAACTATTTTTTTAATAGCTGCAGGATCGCTTGCCTTACTTGGTTCAAGCAATACAACTTTTGTTCCAGCCACTGTTGCTGCAATATAAACACCTACTGATGCATCGAACGAAAAACTTGCAAACAATAAAATAACATCTTCAGAACACATACCAAAATCACATTTAACATTATCAATTAATCTGCTAATTCCACTATGTTCGATCAGAACACCTTTGGGGTTTCCTGTCGTACCTGATGTATAAATACAATATATAAGATCATCCGGCTTATTTACAAGTTCTAGGTCTTCAAACGCTCCTTCCCATATCTTACTATCTGCAAGGTCTATTACCGATATTTTAGAAGATAAATTTATGCTTTCTGATGTATACCAGAGTACCGCCTTAGGTTTGCAATCCTCAAGAATATATTTTATTCTATCCTCAGGATATGCTGCGTCTATCGGTACATATGCTCCGCCTGATTTAATAATTCCGTAAATACCTTCAACGATTTCAATGCTCTTGTCAGCAATAATTGCTACAAAATCATCTGGCTTTACGCCAATTTCTCTCAGTTTATGTGCAAGGCTGTTTGCCCTTGAATTCAATTCTGCATATGTTATTTTTTCATCTTCAAATACAAATGCAATATTATCTGGTGTTTGATTTACGCGCTCTTCAAATAACTCAACTATAGTCTTGCCTCTTTCATATGCTTTATCTGTTGCATTAAAATCATTAAGGATGAGTTTTCTCTCGTCAGCAGTTACCATTTCTATATTGCCAAGCTTTTGTTTTTCATTTGATGTAACTGCCTTGAGTATTTCCACAAAATGCTTTATTATCTCTTCGGCTGTTTCTGCTTTATACAGATCTGTACAATAACCTAATATAATTTCAAATCTGTTTTCTATTTCTTCTATATTGAAGATTAAATCAAATTTAACAATGACACCTTCTATTCCTGTTAATTCAGCATTACTTTCTCCAAGCTTAAATTCTGTATTTTCATTGTTCTGTAATATAAGCATTACATCAAATAAAGGATTTCTTGACATATCTCTCTGTACGTCAACGGCTTCGACAAGTTCTTCAAAAGGATATTCCTGATTCTCATATGCCTTGAAACAAGTCTCTTTGATCTCAGCAAGAAAATCTGAAAATGTTTTGTTCTTTTCAGGCTTTCCTCTCATTGCAAGGGTATTGACGAACATACCAAGCATTCCCTCAGTATCCCTATGTGTTCTTCCGCTTATCGGTGAACCTATGACTATATCTTCCTGCCGGCTGTACTTACTCAGCGTTACCATTGCTGCCGCAAGAAATACCATATACGATGTAGCTTCGGTCTTATTTGCAAGCTGCTTAATATTTTCACTAAGTGTTTCATCAAGAATTATTTCTGCCTTTGATCCTACATTGCTCTGTTCTTGCGGTCTCGGATAATCTGTAGGCATATCAAGTACAGGAATTTCATCATCGAACTGGCTCTTCCAGTATTCTGCCTGTCCACTCAAATCCCTTGAAAGCATCCATTCACTATAATCCTTGAACTGATGCACTAATGGCTCAAGTTTTTCTCCGTTGTATAGTGCCATAACTTCTTTTTCAAAGATATCCATGCTCATTCCGTCACTTACTATATGATGCATATCAAACATCATTAGGTGATATTCTTCCTTATCAACAAGCTTTATCCTTGCAAGCTTTGCACTTGCAAGATCAAATGGCCTAAGGAATTCTGTCATCAGCTCTTCATCTGGTTCGCTGCTGATTACATAATCAAAGTCAGCTTCTACATGATCTAATATCTTCTGTACTGGCTCTCCATCTATCATTAAGAACTGCGTTCTCAGAATCTCATGACGATCTGTCACTGTTTGTAATGCAGCTCTAAGAGCATCAGGACGTACTTTATCTGTAAGCCTAAGACTTGCTGGCATATTGTATGTTATTGCCTCAGGATGTATCTGCTGAATGAAATATGTTCTTTTCTGAGCAGATGACATAGGATAATATTCTTTCTCCTTTGCCTTGGGTATTGGGATGTATTCCTTTGAATCTGCTCCAGCAAGTATCGCAAGCTGTTCTACTGTCGGATGACTGAATACGTCCTTTAATGCGATACGTGTTCCAGTTTCTTCTTCAATTCTGTTAACAAGGCGTGTAGCACGGAGTGAATGTCCGCCGAGCTCAAAGAAACTATCCTTTACTCCAACTTGCTCGACATTCAATATCTCACTGAAGATTGCACAAATTTTCTCATCAATGTCATTTCTCGGTGCAATATATTCCTTTGCCGCTCTTGCTTCTATCTTCGGTAGCGCTCTTTTGTCAAGTTTTCCGTTTCTTGTTACTGGTATTAACTCTATCTGCATCATGTATGCAGGAATCATGTACTCAGGCAATGTTTCAGTAAGTCGGTCTCTTAAATCAGAAACAATAATTTCGCTGTCACTGGTGTAATAAGCGTAAATTCCCTTATCACCTATATCATCTGCTCTTACGATAACAGCACAGTCCTTGATATTCTCGATCTCTCTGATTCTGCTTTCGATCTCGCCAAGCTCTATTCTGAATCCTCTTATCTTTACCTGTTCATCGATTCTTCCCAAATATTCTATATTTCCATCTGGCAACCATCTAACAAGATCTCCTGTTCTGTACATCTTTCCTTTGCCAAATGGATTCTTTACAAACCTCTCTGCTGTAAGCTCTGGTCTGTTAAGATAGCCTCTTGCTACTCCATCTCCGGATGTACATAACTCTCCTGGTACTCCAACTCCACAAAGTTTATCTCCATTAAGAATATATATTTGTGTATTTGCTATAGGCTTTCCTATCGGTATCATTTCAAATCCAGCAGGTATTTCGTACGTTGTTGTAAATGTCGTATTTTCCGTTGGCCCATATCCGTTTGTAAGTTTTACTCCGTTATTTCTGCTCTTCATTATACGAACATGATCATCTGAAAGTTTTTCTCCTCCGATAAGTAAATGCTCAAGATTATCAAATATATCATTCTCTTCACTTATCATCTGATTAAACAATGTTGATGTCAGCCACATTGTATTAACTTTTTCTTTGTTGATCAATTCTCTGAATTTGATATTATCTGTTATTGTTTCTTTTGTTGTAATCACAAGTTTTCCACCATTTAAGAATGCTCCCCACACTTCAAGTGTTGACGCATCAAATGACATCGCACCTGTTTGCAATATTACATTATGTTCATCAAGTTCTATATAATTGGTGTTCTTAACAAGTCTTACTACACTTCTATGTTCTATAAGACTTCCCTTTGGCTTTCCTGTTGTACCAGATGTATAAATGCAATAGATCAGATCCTTAGGCTTATTCACTGCCTCTGGATTTTCAGACGCACCTTCCCAGACCTTACCATCAGCAAGGTCTATTACCGATATTTCTGTATTAAAAGCTATACTCTCTGTTGTATATTTCAGTACTGCCTTTGGTGAACAGTCTTCAAGCATGAATGCTATTCTTTCCTCTGGATATGCCGGATCTATAGGTACATATGCTCCTCCTGACTTTATGACGCCATAAATTCCGCATACCATTTCTATACTTCTTTCAGCGATAATTGCTACAAAATCATCAGGCTTTACCCCAAGTTCTCTAAGTTTATATGCAAGACTGTTTGCTTTTTCATTAAACTCTGCATAAGTAAGCTTCTTATCTTCAAATACCAAAGCAATATTGTCAGGTGTCTTCTTTACCTGTTCTTCAAACAATTCTACTACTGTCTTGTTTCTTGGGTACTCTGTTTCTGTTGCGTTGAAGTCATTAAGGATAAGCTGCTTCTCTTTTTCAGTAACTGTTTCAAGCTCACTTACCTTTGCATTCGGATGTTCTGCCATCTCTTCACAAATCTTCAACAATCTTACAAGTATTAACTTTACTTCTTCATTATAGTACCTATTAGGATCATACATAATCTTAAAGCTGAGTTTATCATCATTCTCAAAACTTATAATTGATATACCATAATTAGTTTGTTCTCTTGACGAAATATTCTTTGATCTAAAATCAATAGATTCATCTTTCTGTGAACCTGAATCATAGTTTTCAAATACATACAATATTTTGATTAACTCTGAGCCTTGCACTGTATTCTGCTGTATATCTGCAAGTGAACAATAATCATAATTTGTACTTTCTGTTCCCTTTTTCTGTTGTTTCTTTATAAGTTCTGAAATCGTCTCATCCTTATCAGCAGTTACTCTTACAGGTATCGTATTAATAAAAAGACCTATCATATTTTCTATTCCAGGTATATCTGCATTTCTTCCTGATACTACTTTACCAAATACTACATCGCTACTTCCTGTATACACCTGAAGCATTATTCCTACTGCTGTTTCGGCTACTGTATTTATAGTACTTTCACATTTTTCTGCTGCTGCTTTAAGCTTTTCAGTTATTTCAACTGAAACTTCGCCAGAAATTTCTCTCATCTGCTCTTTTGTAGACTTGGGCGTATTCATTGGCTTTATATCCGCATCATTGTCATAGCCTTCAAGCTCTTCTTCCCAGTACTTTTCGGCCTTTTCTTTATTCTGCTTCACAAGCCATTTTATATACTCTCCATAATCATTACTTAAGGATATTTCATAATTTATTTCATTCTCTAACCTGATATAACTTTTACCTTTATTTAATTGATAACAATAATCATATAAAACATCTATAAGTTTTTTGTTGCTCCATCCATCTACAATTATATGATGCATGGTAAAAATTATTTTATCAATACCTTCGGAATATTTAATATGAATCAATCGCAAAAGAGTATCATTCTTTAAATCAAATCCTCTATTTAAATCATTACTTATAATTTTGTTAATTTCTTTTTCTTTTTTATCATTTTCCAAATTTGAAAAATCATACTCTTTTATTTCTGGGATTCTTTCTCTTAATACAACTTGATAAATATCCTTCATTCCTTTATAAACAAAAGAAGTCCTTAAAACTGAATATCTTTTAGAAAGCAACTTTAAGGCATCTGTTAGATATTGGGAATCAATATTATAATTAAAAGAAAGGACATCCTGTAATATGTAGGCAGTTGAATTTGGATCAAATATATTATGAAACAGCATACCTTCCTGCAATGGCGTTAAAGGATATACATTTTCAATTTTTTTATTAATTTTTGCCATTTTATCCTCCAATTAACCAAATAATGTATTAAGAAAATCCACTTCGGTGTCATCAAGCTGATTTGCTGTTAAATCAGAAGAAGTTTGTACATTGTCATTTGTTTTCTCACAATAATCAGCAAATTCTATAACGTTCTTTTCTAATTCATTTTTAAGTTTTTCTTTAAATACCTGTCCATATTGACATTCTATAAAGAATATGAGCTTTCCTTCACTAACCTGTCCATTTAATGTAATTTTATCTGTTATCTTATTTTCTGATGACACATCATTACCTGTACTATATTCATTAACAAAACTGGTCTTGCTTCCGCTGAAGTCGCCGAGGTAATTGAAGCAGATATCTGGTTCACATTCATGCTCCACATATCCATATCCCATCCCCATATTTGGTACACTTCTTACAGTATCTTTTACATTGATTACTGCTTCAGCATTATCCTCACTACATTCAAGTGACACTGCATAGATATTTGTAAACCAACCTACTGTTCTGTCTACGGAAATTGGCTCATTTATTTCCTCTCTTCCATGTCCTTCAAGCTTTACTGCTACTCTCTTTTGACCTGTTATTCGTCCTACTGCTCTTGCTAGTCCCGCAAGCAATACCTCATCTATCTTTGCTCCATATGCATTGCTGCTCTTTGTAAGAAGCTTCTCCGTCGTTTCCTTACTGAATCCGGCTACCGCATATCCTGCCTCGTCTTCTATATAGTCTCCAACTATTCTGCCTTCTGCTATCTTCGCATTTGCTACCTCCCAGTAATCCTTTTCCTTGCTTCCCAGCTTTTCTCCGTACTCCTTCAGTTTCTGGCTCCACTCTATGAACGAAGCAGTCTTCTCTGGTAACTTTACTTCCTCTCCGGCCTCAATCTGTCTTACCGCTGTTTCAAAGTCCTCCTGCAATATTCTCCATGATACTCCGTCTACCACTAAGTGATGTATGCAAAACAGCATCTGCTTTGTATCTCCAAGCTCAAACACTGCTATCTTTACAAGCGGACCGTTTTCAAGGTCGATGCTCCCCTGTATCTCTGTACATTTATCCTCTACAGCTTTATACTTATCCACTTTATTTCTATAGTCAAACTCATAGAAATCACAAAGCCTGCTCTCTGATATTGAAAGTATTTCAAGTTCCTTTTTTCTATATACTGCTCTAAGCACATCATGATGCTTTACAAGTTCTTTTATTGCCTGATTTAGTACTGCATTCCCTATCCCTTCTACCGGGAACATCATGGACTGATTGAAATGCTCTGGTTTAGCAAATTGCCACTCAACAAATTTTCTGATTACCGGCGTCAATTCTATCTTACCTGTAACTTCTCTCTGTTCATACTTTGGCTTCTCATTAGCATTCTTTATGTAAATTGCTATCCTCTCTGCTGTCTTCCCATTCATTACGTCCTTTACTGTTACTGCATACCCTGCATTTCTGAGCTTTGATATGATTCTTACCGCCTTGATCGAGTCTCCTCCAAGTTCAAAGAAACTGTCCTGTATTCCTGCTTTTTCTACACCAAGTATCTCTCTAAATGCTTCACATACTGCTTCCTCTGCTTCGTTCCTTGGTGCAATATATTCTTTTGTTATTCTACCTTCTATCTCTGGAAGGGCTTTCTTATCAAGCTTTCCATTCTTTGTCACTGGTATCGTCTCTATCTGCTTCATATATGATGGTACCATATATCCGGGCAGGCTTTCACTAAGCCTATCCCTTATTTCAGATACGCTCTCTTCTCTGTCACTCGTATAGTACGCATATATTGCCTTGTCTCCTCTGTTGTCTGTCCGCACTATTACTGCACATTCCTTTATTCCTTCGATCTCCCTGATCCTGCTCTCGATTTCTCCTAGCTCTATTCGGAATCCGCGGATCTTTACCTGTTCATCTATCCGGCCCAGAAATTCTATATATCCAGCAGAATGCATTCTTCCAAAATCACCTGTTCGATATATACGACCATATTCGTTATTATCAACGAAAACTGCTGCTGTTTTTTCTGGCTGATTCGCATATCCTTCTGCTACACCTTTTCCAGCTATACAAATTTCACCAATTGCTCCTATAGGACAAAGCTTTCCTGAAGCATTTAATATTAATATCTTCTGGTTTGCTAATGGCATACCATATGGAATGCTGTTCATACCATTAAAAACATTTTTTATTGGATAAAAGATTGACCATATTGATGCCTCTGTTGCGCCTCCAAGACTACATACCTCTGCATTCTTAAATTTTGTTTTTATCTCATCTGGCAGTGTGACTGGTATCCAGTCACCACTAAGCAAGACACTTTTAAGATGCTTTTGTCCTTTGCCGCCATTCATCAAATACATTGACATTATTGCAGGAACTGAATTCCAGAACGTTATTTTATGTTTATTTATAATTTTCTGTATTTCTTCAATATTTCTTTGATCATCTACTATTACAAGTTTAGCACCTGTACTCAATGATCCAAAAATATCATATACAGAAAGATCAAAACTAAATGCTGAAAGTCCTATTATACAACTATCTTCATTAACATTAAATTTATTATTTATATCCTGTATTGTATTAGCTACTGCACTATGTTTTATAACAACACCTTTAGGGGTACCTGTACTACCAGATGTATATATAGTATATGCTATAGCGTCAGGGTCACTTACACAGCAATATGGTTCATATTTTGAAATATCCATATCTGTATAACTTGAAACTGTTAATCTATCTTTACATTTACTATTCTCTCTTATGTAACTATTTCTTTCCTTAGGATATTCTGGATTTTCCGGGACATAAGCACATCCTGCTGTTAATATTCCTATGATGTTTACTATAGTCCATATGCTTCGCTCTCCACTTATTGCTATATAATCATTGCGTTTATAGCCTTTTGAGTGAAGATATCCAGCAACTCTTTTTGCTTTTGCCCATAATTCTGCATATGTCAGTTTTTCTGATCCATTAACTACAGCTATTTTGTCAGGAGTTCTAAGGCACTGCTCATGAACAAGTTTTTCAAGGCTTTCTTCTGGTATCTCTTCATTTGTGGTATTATATAATTTCCAGAGTTCTTTATCTTCCTCTATAATCACCTCTATATCTTCTATCTTCTGTTCTGCATTTTCTATTATACTTGCAATTGTTTTATGAATATATCCACATATACGCCTAACTGTTTTTTCATCAAACAAATCCGTCTGATAACCAAGCTGTATTTCAATAACACCACTTTTTTCAAGGCACTCAAAAAGCAGTTCATTCTCCTGAACCGGTTTAATAAATGGTATATTATCTAGTTCAAGTCCATTTATGTGATTTGGATCTCTTCCGTCAGTATTTTCATATACAAAAGCTACATTAATTGCTCTTTCTCCTCTTGCATCAATATCATTTACAAGCATATTATACGGATAGTCCGACTTACTATATGCAGTAAGGCTCATCTTCTTTATATCTCTTAAAAGCTTGACAAAACTTTCAGATGGTTCTATATGACATCCAAGAGCCATTGTATTGGTAAACATTCCTATGTTGTCTTCAAATCCACCTGCAAACTTTGTTGTAACCGGAGTCGAGACTACAAAATTATTTTCCCCAGATATTTTATGAAGAACAACATCAATAACAGAAAGAAGTATCATAAACAATGAAACTCCTTGTTTTTTAGCTGTTGCTTTCAAATATGCTAATTCATCTTTCTGAATATAGTCAACATAAGTTGAACCAGCCATTGTACCTTTTTCCGGATATTTGTCATATGGAAGAGGAAGTCGTGTAACACAATCCTGTAATTCGTTTATCCAGAATTCTCTTCTGTCTTTCAGCCATTCTTCTGTCATTTTCTGTTTTTCATAATCAACATATCCCGAATATTGCTTCTTTAATTCAGGCAAATTTTCGTTATGATAAAGCGAAGTAAATTCTCTATTGAATATATCCATTGACATTCCATCAGCTACAATATGATGGAAATGGAATATAAGAATATTTTCTTCGCCATGTTTTACAAGTATTACCTCAAAAAGAGGGGCTTTAGAAAGATCAAACTGTTTTATAGATTTTTGAATTAGTTTCACATGATCTTCAGAAGACTCCATCTTGTTTATCGTTATCTTACAGGATGGTTGTATTTTCATTACAAGTTGTCCATCCTCTTCTAAAAATGAAGCTCTCAGAACTTCATGCCTCTGAACTATTTCGTTTACTACTTTTTCAAGCCTTTCCTCATCTATTTTTTTTCTTGATAAATAAGCAGAAACTATATCAAATGGATCTTCCTCATTTACTTTCAACTCAATATACAGACGCTGCTGAATTAACGATGCTGGCTTAGTTATTACCCCATCTGCTGACACTTTTTTATCTTCCACACCTGTGCCTGCTTTCAGTGTGAAAGATTCAGGAAAAAAACCTGCTTCCTTCATTTCACATATCGTTTCCTTTACTGCAGAAATAATACGTTCAATTTCCTCATTTGTATGTTCTGTACATAAGAAGCAGTTCCTTCCTGCCCAGACAAATATTCCTTTGGTTATCATTGAATAAAAGAATATTTCATATTTCTTAGGTATAACAAATCTGAACAATGTTCCGAAATTCACCATATGGAATGGAACATTTTCCTCTTCAAAGTATTTATTAAGAGTATTTATAAAGTATTCTGCTTTTTTATTGACCTCAGGATAAATCGTATCCTTTTCCGCCTTTATGTGCGACAATGTTGCGTATGCTGCTGCCATGGTAAGAGGATGATGACAGAAAGTACCCATAACGATTGTTCTTTGATTTTCATACTCCGGTACAGAATCATCTCCAAATTTCCATGCACCACCATCAACACTATTCATAAATCTTGCCGAACCTGCAATGACTCCTATAGGCATTCCGCCGCCAACTACTTTACCATATGTTACCATATCTGCCTTCACGCCAAAACACTCTTCTGCCCCGCCTGCACATATTCTGAATCCAGTTATAACTTCATCAAATATAAGAGCAATATTTTTTTCTTGTGTTATTTTTCTTAACTTATGAAGAAATTCTTTTGGCTGAAGATCAGGCCGTCTGCTCTGCACCGTTTCAACAATTATACCTGCTATCTCATCTGAATACTCTGTTATATAATCAAGTGATACCTGTGAGTTATATCCAAGAATAATAAGATCTGATACTGATCCATCTGTTATTCCCGGAATTACAGATGTCGTTGATATCGAGCCATCTTCATTGTAAACCGGCAATCCAAGAAGTCCGTCTGCAGTTCCATGATATGCTCCGCCAAAAAATACTATCTTTTTCTTTCCTGTTGTTGCTCTTGCTATTCTTATAGCAAACATATCAGCCTCTGTTCCTGAATTACAAAAATTTACTCTCTCTTTTCCTGTAAGCTCAGAAATAAGTGCTGCAACTTCTCCAGTCTTCTTATTATGTGCACTTATAGCAAATCCATGTTTTAATTCTTCGCCTACTGCCTCTGTAACAAATTCAGGTGCATAGCCAAAGAAGTTTACACCAAATCCCATTGTAAGATCTATAAAATCATTTCCATCAAAGTCAACTATATGTGAACCATGTGCATCTTTTGCAAGTACCTGATAGAACATTTCCTTGAATTCACGCTTAAATCCAGAATTATGTCTTTCATTTGCATTTATAAAGATATATTTAGACAGATATTCTTTAGATGTTGGCATTTTTTTGGTATACTTTTCTATTATATTATCCACATATTCTGCTCTGCTGCCAGTAAGACTTGTATCTGCTGCCTTATAGTTCTGCTTATGATATGGTTTATAGAAAGAAGTATCCATTTTCTTTACTGTTTTTTTAGAAACTTCTGCTTTATCCTGAACTGCTGGAGCAGCCTGGACTATCTGTCCAACAGGCATCTGTCCTCCAAGCATCTTCATAACTGAAAGCTGCTCCTGCATAATTGAAAGCTGTCTGTTAAAAAGTGAAGATATATCATCACCGTTGGCAATAGGAGCATTAACCGCAGGAACATTGTAAACAGGTACAGATGCAGGAATTCCAGAGGCGTTAACCATTGTTTTCACTTTAGCTGGTGACTGTAACGGAGTTGTTTCTGCTGGTACTTCTTCTGGCATATCTGCCTGATTTTTTGCCAAATACTCTGCAAGTGCATCTATAGTATTCAGCTCTGTAAAGAATATCTCCATAGGTATCTCTAAATTAAAGCTGCTCTCTATCTTCTTTCCAAGTGTAAGCAACATAATTGAATCCAAACCAAGCGAAAATAACTCTTGATCTGTTCTGATATCCTCTACATCATTTCCGGTTATCATCTTTATATCGTTAAGAATCTTTTCCTTTACTCTGTTTACTTTATTTTCTTGTTTCTGTTCCTTTGACATAACAACTTTCTCACTTTCAACTATTGTTTTTGACAGTACCTTGTCACTGTCTTGTTTATTCTCTAACCAGAATTCTTTCCTCTGGAACTGATATGGATAAAGCTCTATATATGAGTGTTTGAATCCAGCATAAAGTGCATCATAAAAGATTTCAATACCATTCAAATAAAGCTGTTGGATTGTTTCTGAGATCTGTGCATATGCACTCTTGCCTTTCCTCAGTGACGGAAGGAAAAGCATATCATCGCTTATTTCTAAACACTGTCCAGTAAGTCCGGTAAGTGTTGCTGTTCCACCTATTTCTATATATATATCTGCTCCAAGCTCTTTGACTTTACGTATTGCTTCTGCAAAACGGACTGTCTTAGAAAGATGTCCAGCCCAATAATGACTGTCAGCAAATACGATACCATCATTATCCGCTGTAATCGTAGATACGATAGTTTTATCCGGTTTGCTTAAACTTATCTTCTCCACTTTAGCTGAATAATCAGCTTCATAATGTGACATCAACTTTGTATGGAAAGGATATGGGATATTCAGGTCATTGACAAAAACTCTTTTTTTCTTCTGAAGACAATTTACTACATCATCTACTGAATCCGCAATTCCGGCAAGTGTAACATTATTATCTGCATTACATGCAGCGACTCCGACATTCTGAGTACCACTTTCAGCAATAGCTGCTTCTACTGAGCTGCAGTCTGAAAGGATGCCCATCATCTTTCCGATAGGTTCTACAGAATCCATCATCTGTCCACGCCATGAGATCATCTGTACCACATCTTCGAGAGTCATAACTCCAGATGCACAAGCTGCTGCATATTCACCTATGCTATGACCAAGCATTATATCAGGCTCTATACCAAGTGATTTCCAGTACTGGTAAAGTGAATATTCTACACTGAATGTTACAGCCTGTGAATATATTGCACGTTTTACCCAATCTTCATTATCACCAAACACTGCATCATGTATAGATACTGAAAGTGTTTTGCTGAAAAGCTCACAGCAAAGATCAAAGTACTTGCGGTAAACTGGTGAACCGTTGTAAAGCCCGATAGCAATATCTTTATAAATAGCCCCTTGTCCTGTGAAAAGGAATGCTATCTTATGCTTCTTTGCAGCCGGCTCTTTGGAATATAAGCTATACACTTCTTCGCTGTCCAATGATGACTGTATCTCAGCACAAAGTGAGGCGCTGTCCTTACCACATACTGCGTATTTTATCGGCAGAGTGCTTCTGCATTTCTGCATTGAATATATAATATCACTGAACTTTTCTGGATTTTCTTCAATAAAATCCTTTGCAGCTTCTACAGACGCACGAAGCTCCTTTTCATTCTTTGCTGAAACTGTAAGAAGTGAACATGGTATCTGAGGAAGTTTTTCTGTATTTTCGTTTTTATCGTATGACTCAAATATAGTATGCACCAATGCACCGCTGATACCAAAGGAACTAATACCAGCTACTAATGGTGAACCATCTTCCTTTTTCCACTCTGTAAGCGAACGTACAACTTCAAGCTTATTCCAGTTAATTTCAGGATTAAGCTGCTTAATGTTGATGCTTGGTGGGAGCATATGATGCTTCATAGAAAGCAGTACCTTGATAATACTTGCCATTCCAGAAGCCGCTTCAAGATGTCCCATATTCGACTTCACTGAACCTATCTTCAGCTTATTTTTCTTCTTTTTGAAAGCTCCACAGAGAGCTTGTGACTCGATAATGTCACCAAGAACAGTACCTGTTCCGTGAGTTTCTACATAATCTATATTATCCACAGATACCATAGCATTTTCTATAGCATTCTCTATTACTCTCTGCTCTGCTTTTCCATTAGGGGCATAAAAGCCATTTGACTTACCATCCTGACCTGCATATATTCCTTTTACTACTGCTCTGATATTTCTTCCCTGTTTTTCGGCATCATTAAGTCTCTTAAGTACGATTACACCACAACCTTCTCCACGGCCGAATCCGTCTGCTGATACATCAAAAGTCTTACATCTTCCATCAGGTGAAATAGCATTAAACTGTGAAAGTCCAATAAATCCAACAGGAGATAACAGCAGATTTACACCGCCTACTACAACCATATCACACTGTCCGTTTTTTAAACTGCTTACAGCACAATTTAGTGCTGATAATGAAGAGGAACAAGCAGTATTACATACCATTGCTGGACCTTTCCAATCATAATAATAACTGATACGTCCTGCCGCTGCATGTTGTGATACTCCCATAATAGTATAAGATCCAACTTCGTTATATTCATCTTTATTAAATTCATTCAAAGAATAATCATACGAATCGATGCCTATAAATACACCTGTTTTACTATTCTTTAATCTTTCAGGATCTTCTCCTGCATCAAGAAGTGCTTCCCAGCAGACTTCCATAAGAAGTCTGTACTGGGGATCAAGCGATTTTGCCTCTACTGCTGAAATATTAAAGTGAATATTATCAAATTCTTTTATGTTAACGTCCAAGAATGAGGCAGATCTTGTTGCCATTTTTCCTAAAACTCCTGGCTGTGGATCATAAACAGAATCAACATCAAAACGCTTTATTTCACTTACTGCGTCAAATCCGTCTGCAAGACGCTTCCAGTACTCTTCTGGACTGTTAGCTCCACTCGGAAACCGACATGAATATCCAGTAACAGCTATTTCACACTTTTTGTTTCCGAAATTAAGCTGTGCATTTTCAGCCTGTAATTGTTCAATTTTATTTTTAGCTTTCTGCAAAGCTTCTTTGTAAACTGCTTCTTTATTCTTTGAGATTGCCTCACTCATGTACGTTACACCCTCTTGATTATCCAGTTAATTTATTTATTGATTCGAGCAGATCATCTATATCCTCATCCTGTTCTTCTTCCTCGAAACTAAAAACATCTTCCAGCAAGTGATCTGTCAGCTGGTCAAGTGACGGATAATTGAATAATACTGATACCGCCAGCTCTGTTCCAAGTAATTTATTTATGTTTGATCTCATCGTGAATGTCATCAGCGAATCTGCTCCTTGTTCACTGATTGATAAATATGGATCCAGTTTCTGATCACCCTGGAATCCCATTATGTCACTGCATATCTTTTGTAATTTTTCAAGAAGAACTTCTTTTCTTCCATCCTGTGACAATGCTTTAAGTTCTTCAAGGAACTTTCCAGTATCTGAATCTGATACTACATCATCATCATTTGACTTATCAATAAGTTCTACGATGAAATGTTCTGTCTGAGCCTTTCCTACATTCCCAGCATACTGCTTCCAGTTCACATCAGCTACCACAACATGTTTTCTTGGCTTATCTAAAAGTGAACCAATTATTTCTCTGCCAAGCTCAGGTGAGAAGGATTCTATACCCATTCTATTTAGATTTCTATCGATACTCTGGTTTCCGGAAGCCATACCGCCACCTTGCCAGGGTCCCCAGCATACTAGATATGCATTAACGCCCTCTGAATTGAGCTGTGCAGCATAACCATTAAGAAAATTATTTGCAGCTGAGTAATTACTCTGACCATAGTTTCCAAATATAGAAGCAACAGATGAAAGCATTATAACAAAATCAAGATTATCCTTGCCTGCCGCATTTACGATATTACGTATTCCCTTAGTCTTTGGTTCAAGTACAAACTGGAAATTCTCCCATGTCATACTGCTTATAGGCATATCACGGAGTACTCCGGCACAATGTACTATACCCTTTACAGTCTTGCCATTTGAAGCCAGACGTGCAATAAGCCCTTTTGCATTTGAAAGTTCATTCAAATCACAATACTCAACTGTAATGTCAGCATTATATTCAGATTTCATTCTGTTGAGATTTTCCATTACCTTATCAGAAGGCTGCTTTCTACAAACAAGAACAATATTCTTAACTCCATGACCAAGAAGCTGTTCTGTATATATCTGACCTAGCATTCCTGTACCACCAGTGATAAGATATGAAGCAGTTTCACTTAACTGTACCGGTTCAGATGTAAGCTTTGATGTATTTTCAGCCTTAACAAGTCTGGAAATGAACATCTTGTCATTGCGTAGACTTACTTCTTCATCACTTTTTTCAGAAAGTGCATTTATCAGTAAATCTGAAAGCTCATTGAAGTTCTTTTCATCAGTATCAACTATACCGCCGAACATTTCTCCGTGTTCTACACGGGCACTCTTTACAAAGCCCCATACTAGTGAATCAGAAGGATCAGCTCCCTCATTATCTTCAACACTGTTTGCATTGAGAGTAAGGAAATGAATTTCAGTCTTTCCGCTCAGTTCATCATCTGCCTGAATAGTCTTTACTACCTCAAAAGAATTTCTTACATAAATGTAAGTATCATCAGCTTTTTCAGCACCGCAGATAAACATCAGCTTGCACTTGTCATTATCTGAGCCAGAAGCAAGTGATCTGAATGTTTCTATACAAGAATCTACATTACCATCACTGTTGTAAACAGAATATGCAGTTTTTGCACCATACTCTGCAAACTTATCTGCAAATCTTTTTGCATCTTCATTATTTGAAGCTAAAACACATACAGATGAGGTATTATTATCACTGTTTACTTCAAGCTTGACATTCTGCCAATTTACTTGATAGAACATTTTTTCCTTATTTCTAGTCATTTCACGAAGTAGAGTAGAACGGTCAGTGATCTTACCTATAAAGCCATTTATACTTATAACAAGCCCGCCATTTTCATTAAATGCTTCTATAGAAGCATTTATTATATCATTTTCTATTCTAGAATTCGTTCTACACCATAAATTATCAAATTTACAATAATTATATTCGAAACTATCAATGTAATATGGAATAACTGTACGCTTAAAATTTTCACTTTTTTTATTGACAAATTCTTCAAATATTACGCATACTAATGTTTGAAAAACTGAATCCAACATTCCTGGATAAAGAATATAAACTTCTGCATTCGTAATACTCTCAGGTGCTTTAAGAAAACTTACTATATTTTTATCAACCCATGCATATTTATCTATTCTTCTAAAAGTATCTCCAAGTTTAAATCCAGAACTATGCATTAATGAATATAAAGTATCCTCAATATCGAACTTAAAATCAAGCTTTTCTGCAGCACTAACATCAAATTCTTCCTCAGGAACTGCATACTCATCAGATACTTCTACTTTTCCTACCATATGTGTGAGCCACTCAGAATTATCAGAGTGACTGACTATAGATACATCACTTACTCCGGATGCATCTGGCTTAGTCTGGCAGAACTGGACAACTCTTGTTTCATCAGTTTCAACTGCAAGAGGAGCATGAAATTCTGCGGCTCTGATTATACATCTTTTAGCATTTTTATTGTTCTTCTTCATCATAGAAATAAGCATGGACATATGACCTGCTGCTGGAGATATCGGTTTGTCGAAAATAATATGCTCTGCCATGAACTTAGGCTCATGTCCGTCAAAGAGACGCTGGTATATATTTGCCTCCTGAAGGAGTGGAGATTCAATATGCTGTCCGAGGAGTGGATCTCCATCGATACCTGCAGGAGCTGTATTATCATTTTCCAATGTAAGTCCAGCACAGATATGCTGCTTATCATATGGATATGTAGGAAGGAATATATGATTAGCGATATTCTTTATTCCGTCAAAGCTTATTTTGTTCCAGTCTATATTGATACCAGAAACATAGAGTATTCCAAGCATACTTGCTATCTGGGCATTATCCTGATACTTACGTCTGAGTGCAGGACATATCTCTGACTTCTCAGAAAGAATCAGCTTACAAAGTGAAGAAAGAACGGTATGTGAACCTACCTCAGTGAAGATATAGTTCTTATTATCCTCAACACTCTTTACTGCACTGTAGAAATCTACCTTTTCACGGATATGACGTACCCAGTAATCACAGGAAAGTTCTTCATCTGATATTACAGGTCTGCCATAGAGTGCAGAAACAAAAGTAATCTCAGGCTCATTTATCTTGACAGAACTGATAATATCTTCAAATTCATCAAGTATAGGAGCCATAAGCTGTGAATGAAAACCGTGAGATACTACAAGACGTCTTGTTTCGATCTTCTTGCTCTCAGCTTCTTGTAATATAGCTTCTACTGCCTCTGCCTCACCAGAAATAACAAAGTTAGCCTCAGCATTTCTTGTTGCAATAGATACTTTATCAGAATAAGGAGCTATAAGCTCATTTACTGTTTCCTCTGATGCGAACAATGTTCCCATGCTTCCGTAACCAGGAGCAGAATCCATAAGACGTCCTCTTATAGCAACTGCCATAACAGCATCTTCAAGAGACATAACTCCAGAAACTACTGCTGCTGCGTATTCACCGATACTATGTCCCATAACTGCTGCTGGCTTAATTCCGCAAGCTTCAAGATACTTGCTAAGTGAATACTCAAATGCAAATATAAGCGGCTGTGAGTAACAAGTCTTATTTACCTTTTCATCAGAAGCTTTCTCACCATAAAGCATATCAGTTATTGAACAGAGCAAATATGGCTTGAACAGCTTAGCACAAAGATCCATACTCTCTGCGAATACTCTGGACTTCTCGTAGAGTCCACGTCCCATACCTACATACTGTGAGCCCTGGCCAGTGAACATATATACAGGTGTACGGTTCTTAACATAAGATATACCGTCTTTTCCGTTATGATATACACCATCAGATGCCTGTCCGCTTATATAATTCTTCAAACGTGCAATGATAGTTTCCCTATCAGCACCAGTAATAACAAGACGGCTCTCATAGTCCACACGGCTTGTGTTAGCAAGTTTAAGTACAGCAGGAATATCCTCATCTGGACACCCTGAAAGGAAGTTAACATATTTTTCAGCATACTTTTTCAATGAAGCTTCAGACTTAGCAGAGAGTTTAAGCATAAGGTCACTGCCCTTCTCTCCTACATCAGATACTTTCTGAGTTCTATCAAAATAGTCCTCAACAATAATATGGGCATTTGAACCGCCAAATCCGAATCCGCTTATACCAGCATAACGGTGACAGCCATCAGACTTCCATCCGGTGTTCTTGGCAACAACTTTTAGATTATTGTTTTTCCAGTCTATAAATGTGTTAGGAGTATTGAAATTAAGATTTCCAGGTATCTCGTCATGATCCATAGACATAAGAACCTTTATCATAGCTGCCATACCAGAACCAGCTTCTGTATGTCCGATATTTGACTTTGCAGAACCTATCATTAAAGGCGGTTTATTTCTTCTTGCTTCACCATAAATCTTGGTAAGTGCCCCAGCCTCTATAGGATCGCCAAGCTTTGTACCTGTACCATGAGTTTCAACGTAGCTTACCATACCAGCATCGATACCAGCTTCTTTAAGAGCCTTTCTGATGACCTTTTCCTGAGCAGCACCACTTGGTGCAGTAAGACCGTTGCTCTTTCCGTCCTGATTGATAGCAGCAGCACGGATAACGCCGAAGATCTTATCATTATCTCTTTCAGCATCCTCAAGACGCTTAATAATTATAACACCAGCACCTTCACTTCTGCCATAACCGTCAGCAGAGTCGTCAAATGACTTACAGTGACCTTCCGAAGACGTTGCCTGAAGCTTAGAAAATCCAATATTTGGTGCAGGAGTGAGCATAAGGTTTATACCGCCTACTACTGCTGTATCAGACTGGTTGTCTTTAAGTGACTGACAAGCTACCTGAAGTGCAGTCAAAGAAGATGAACAAGCTGTATCTACCGCAAGACAAGGCCCTTCAAAACCAAATGTATATGAAATCCTTCCGCAGCAAGTACTATAACAGGTACCTGTAAGTGCATAGGCATCTATCTTCTTATAATCACCAGAATAAAGATTTGAAACAGTATATTCATTTGTAGAAATTCCTATAAAAACACCTGTATTTGTACCATTATAACCAGCAATATTCAGGTTACCGTTTTCATAAGCTTCAAGGGTAAGTTCAAGAAGCATTTTATGCTCAGGAGCAACTGCCATTGCTTCCTTAGGTGACATATTAAAAAGCTTTGTATCAAAGCCATAAATATCTGTATTAAGGAAACCTCCTTTACAGCAATACATCTTTCCAGGTACTGTCTTATCGCTATCGTAATAACGTTCTAATTCCCATCTGTCTTCAGGAATATCAACGATTCCGTCAATACCTTCTTCAAGCACTTTCCAGAACTCATCAATACTGTTTGCTCCACCCGGATAGCGGCAGCTCATTCCAACTACAGCCAGCTTATTGCTCTTGCCGGAATTATCAACTTTTACGTTAACTACCTGCTCTACTGTTTTACTGTTCATATTTTCATATACAAAATCTGCAAGCTTCCTGATATTTGGATAATTAAATATTACAGATACTTCAATGTTAGTTCCGAATCTCTCGTTTATTTCTTTCACAACACGAGGAATCTCTGCAGAAACTATACCATAATCATGGAACTGTATATCAATATCATCAACAGGAAGCTTTGTAGAACCTGAAATTATATCCTTGATAATACTTCTTACCTTTTCAATAGACATTTTATCAACTCCTGTATTTTTTTCTGATTGCATCACTTTTTCAATCTGTTTTTCACATTCATACCAAAAACCTTGATTCACCTGATTAGAAAGCTCTATACGCTTTGTTTTTCCAGAACCTGTTGTTGGAATTTCTACTATAGGAAATACATTTTCTATTAAAAGTCCTGTTTTTTCAAATACATTTTTTCTTACAAGGTCACGATATTTTAAGAAAACCGATCTTTCTTCAGCATTTTCAAGAGAAATACCAGCTTCAATAAATACATATACTTGCTCTGTAGATTTTGTTTTACTAAATCCATTACACGCTGCTATTTTTGTATAAATACCTTGAACTGTATCCATTACGATATTTTCAATATCGCTTACAGCAAATTTCATTCCATTAACTACAAGCATTTCCTTGCTTCTTCCAACTATCATTATATTTCCGTCAGATATAAAAGCAAGATCCCCAGTATCAAGCCAACCATTTTTCAGTTCTTTTAATGGTGTTACCTTTCCTTTATTGTATGAACCCAGAGAAATATTGCCACCCGAAATAACCAGTTTTCCAATAGTATTTTCATCAAGGTCATTGTCTTCTTCATCGACTATCTTAGCAGTCATGCAATCCAAAGGAGGACCCAATGAAATAAAACCTGTTGAATCATTTTGCCTAATATCAGATTCAACTTTATTTCCGATACCTATAGTACCTATGCGTACATAATATTCTTTAATAAATCTGGTATTATCATGTAAACTTGCAACTGCCGTTGCTTCTGTAAGTCCATAACCAGGAACAAGCAAATGCCTATCAGCATTATACTTTTCAAGAATATCTAAAAACTGGTCACAAACTTTCTTATCTACCTGCTCACCACCAACAATAACAACTTTCAACGAAGAAAGATCCCAGTTGAAAGTTTCATTTATCTGCCGATAATAATTTATAAACTTCTTTACTGCAAAAGGTATCATACCACTCATAGTGCCACGATACTGATCCACCTTTCTTGCCCACACCATAGGATCCTTAATATAGTCATCTGTTGGAATAAGTACTTGATCACAACCAAGAATAAGCGGAGTAAAATGAAATGCAAGTATTCCATAGCAGTGTGTAAGCGGCTGCCACACAACAATGACATCATCTTTATTTACCCTGCATCTTTTTGCAACACTTTGAGCATCAGTAACTATATTTCCAAAACTAAGTGCTGTACCTTTAGGAGTACCTGTAGAACCGGATGAATACTGAATATAAGCCATATCCTCAGGCTTTATACTTACCGAGGGTTCACATACAACATCCACAGTCTCAAGATCAATACCTGTTATATCAAATACTCTGTCAGCATATTCTTCTGGGTAGTATTCCTTTGAAACACTGTCACAGATCACACAAGGAGCTTTCATAGAATCCAGTATATATTTTATAGTCTGAGCCTTAGTATCATTACTTCCGTTATCTATTGGGACTGCAATATATCCGCCATGAAAACACGCCCACATAGATGTTATAAAACACTTCAGGTCAATACTGTGAACAAGTACTTCATCTCCACGCTTGACGCCATTTTTTTTCAGATAAGCAGATAGTTTTGCACTTTGTTTTCTTAACTCATCATAGGAATAAAACTCATCATCTCTGTCCTCATGAGTAAAAGTAATGCCCTTACCACTGCCATAAATAAGATTACCGAATATGTTTTCCAAATTCATTCAAAAACTCCTTATTCAAATTTAGAATCAATAAATGCAAGAATTGAATTAATACTCTTAAAGTTGTCAAGGTTAAGTTCATCGTTGCTTATCTCCAAGTCAAATTCATTTTCAATGAAACTTACCATCTGCATTGCAAAAAGTGAATTTACAAAGCCAAGCTCAAATATATTATCATCCTTATTTACCTTTGAAACCTCAAAATACTTTCCTAAAAACCCCATTATTATCTTCTCATTATTCATAATAATTGCTCACCTTTCAGATTATTTGTTTATATTATTTATTTAATAGAATCAATATTTATAAAAGCCTTCTCCAGACTTTCTTCCAAACAATCCTGCTTCTACCATTCTCTTTAGAAGCGGACAAGCACGATACTTTGAATCCTCGTACTGATGATAAAGAACCTCAAGAGAATCAAGGACTGTATCAAGACCGATAAGGTCAGCTGTTTCCAGAGGTCCCATTTTATGAGCAAAAGCCTTTTTAAAGATATTATCTATCTGCTCCGCCTCAGCAACGCCCTCATAAACAAGACATATAGCCTCGTTCATATAGAGGTGGGAGATGCGGTTAGATACAAATCCTGCGCTGTCGTTAACAACCTCTATCTCAATTTCAATTGTATCAAGGAGAGTTCTTACAGATTCGATAGTTTCATCAGAAGTATACCAGCCCCTGATGCTCTCAGCAAAATTCTTCATTGGCACAGGGTTCATGAAATGAACTCCTATAACCTTTTCTTTTCTGGAAGTAATGCTTCCTATTCTAGTTATTGGTATACAGGATGTATTTACCATATAAATGCAGTCCTCTTTGCAAACTTTTTCAAGTTCCTGGTAAACACTGATCTTTATCTCCTCATTCTCGGTAACATTTTCAATTACAAAATCAGCATTTTCAAATCCTTCATATGAATTTGTAAAGCTTATGCGTGAAAACGTACCTTCAACATCAATGCTCTTGTTCATCATAGCTGAAAAAGCAACCGCTCTGCCTATTTCCCTTGTAGCACTCTTTAATACTTTTTCGGAAATATCATGTACAATAACATTAAAACCGTACTGTGCGAATCTCTGTGCAACGCCTTTTCCCATGACTCCTGCACCAACTACACCAATGATCTTATTATTTTCCATATTGCAATTCACTCTCCGTTTATAAATTATAAACTCATGTTACTTTGTTGTATCCGGAAGTTCCCGTTTTTCTGCTTATTACTTCTATAGCACTTTTCTCAATATAATCAGCTATTTCTTGTTTATGATCGTTTATGAAAAAATGGCCACCATTATGATATTTTACATCTATGTCAAAATCGGTATAAAACTTCCACTTATCAATAACACATGTATCCTCAGTGCCTTCAATAAGCCTTACAGGACATCGTAACTTGATATATTCATCATCCCTATAATCAGAGAGTATTTTCATATCGCCACGAATTATAGGATAGAAATAATCACAAAAGTCCTTATTATGTAGCAGTTCATCTCTTATACCGCCATACTGTTCCATAAGTTCTTCAAAATCCTTATCAGAATCTATGGATAATCTAACCTTTGATGTGATAGTATTACACGGAGCCGAAGCTCCTGAACTAAAAAAAGCTATCGGAGAATTATGGAGTATCTCTTCGCACCGCTTTACTACTTCATACCCAACTGTACTTCCCATACTGTGTCCCCAGACAACATAATTGTTTCTGAACCAATTCTTGTATTCGTCGAACAATTCATCTGCAAGTTCATATACTGTATTTGGCATATCTATACCATACTTTTCTTCACGTCTTGGATATTGTATAACAGAAAACTTAAAATGTTTAAAAACATTTTTAAAGTCCATGTAAAATAATCTTCCTCCACCAGCATGTGGAAATACTATTACTCTTAACTCTTTATTATGTAAAATAACAGTACCTCCTTGTTAATTAATAAAACCAATGATGTGCACTAATGTAAATAACATAAATATTTTTACAAATTATTTTATCAATACAATAATGCAATTATATTATTAATATAAAATAATTTGAAACATTTTCATTTCATTTATTATTTTTACATTATATAATAAAAATATCTAATTATCAATACTTTTTTATAAAATTGTCAAAAAATGCGTAACTGAAAGAAGAAAACCAGAATTGTTGTTTGACTATAACAAAAAAGGACAGTCCCATTCATTAGAATAAGATTGTCCTTTAAGGCACAATATTCAGGTTTTCACATTTATTGCGTATTATTCCGTACTATCAAGTAAAAATTTGATGTACTTTTGATGTACTTTTCACCATTTCTTGTACTTTGAGAGAATGAAGAAACACTTAAAAATCTTTGAGCAACTTCCGCTTTCTCCCAATCATTTCGTCTATTTTTTGTATATATAGAGCCACATCTTTCACATTCTCGCTTCGTTCCACCTGTCCCATCCCCATATGGTACAGTTTTGTTGATGCCCCGGCGCCGAGTGCCAGAATAGTCTGTTTCTCCTCCATAATAAGTATATTATAAAGACACTCTTTTCCTTCCCTTGCATATCCTATATTTTCCTGTCCTGTGCTGCCTGCATGGCCACAAGAATTTTTCTGCCTGTACATATAATATGGCAGGTATCCATTGCATCTTGCAAATTCCTGCCCCATATCCAGCATATTTTCCATACATAAAGACTTGCATGTTTCTGCTGTCCCATATCCTCCATCTGTATCACGCAGCCTTGAAGCCCTTTTTACAACAAGCGAATGTATAGTAAGGCTGTCTGGGCTTAAGTCCTTTATCTTTGAAAGTGTACCAGCAAAGTCTTCTTCTTTCTCTCCTGGAAGTCCAATAATTAAATCCATATTTATATTACTAAATCCTGTTTTACGTGCCAGGTTAAATGCATCAACTGTCTGTATGGCAGTATGCTTCCTTCCAATAATATCTAAAGTCTTCTGCTGCATTGTCTGTGGATTTACAGAAATGCGCCTGGCACCATACCCATATATAACTTTAAGTTTCTCTTCTGTAATACTGTCTGGCCTGCCTGCTTCAACTGTAAACTCAATACCATTCCCTACAGGAAAATATTTACAGAGGGATTTTAAAAGCCTTCCTAACTGGACAGCAGACAGTGAAGTTGGCGTGCCTCCGCCTATATATATACTTGTAAGCTTTCTGTCACTAAATATATGTGAAGAATATTCCATTTCTTTCTCTAATGCATCCAGATAAGCATCTGCAAGGCTTCCATACCTGTCAAATGGATATGAAGTAAATGAACAGTAACTGCATGTTGTAGGACAGAATGGTATGCCTATATAAAGACTATAACCATTTTCATAATCCACATTTGCAAGAAGTTTTGCTTCACGTACTGCTATCTGCATTGCAAGTTCTGCCTTTACAGGGTCAAGGCAGTAAATATCTTCCAGTGATTTTTTTATTTCTTGTAAACCAATGCCACCAAGCACCTGGTCCATTACAATCTTCACGGGCCTTACACCTGTCATTGTGCCCCATGCAGGAATCCGCTTTGTAATCCCATCCGGCAGCATATCTGCCGGAAAATCCCTGAGCAGACAAAATACAAGCTTTTTTAATACATTTTTATAATAAGTCCTGTAAGGATGTGCCGCCTTATCTATATGTTTATGCCAGTTACCAGAACCTGTTACATCTAATTCATAATTAATCTTATATAAACTGGTTCTGGCATCTGCATAAATTTTAAATTGTCCCAAAATAATATCCAGAGTAATACCAGGCTCTCCTGCACTGTTTTCTTCCCCATGTACAATAACTTTTACAGCCTGTCCAGGGAAAAACCCTGTAACAAGTGCCTGGAGTTCATAATCAAAATCACGTTCCGACAATATAATTAAAACCATAACGCCCCTCCAGGATACTATATAGCAGCATAGGGATTCATTATCTTTTCATCACCAATAGTAGTCATCATTCCATGTCCAGGATATACCTTTAAATAATCAGGCAGTACAAAAAGTTTTGTACGTATTGACTGTACAAGTTTGCTCATGCTTCCTCCTGGAAAATCCGTACGCCCTACTGACTGCTCAAAAAGTGTATCCCCTGAAAAAAGCATGCCGCTGCCTGTAAAATAAAAGCACATGCCACCCTCTGTATGCCCCGGTGTAAGCAGGCACTTTATCTTCTCACCAATTAACTCTATTATTTGTCCATCCTCAAGCCATTCATCAGCTTCAAGCACAATCCTTTTACCCATAAGCTGTGAAGAAAGATTAATATATGGGTCTTGTAGCGTTTCACGCTCTTCAAGTGCAGCATATACTTTTATTCCATATTTAGCCTTAAGCCCCTCTACAGCCCCAGTATGGTCAAAATGTCCATGTGTAAGCAGTATTGCAACTGGTTTGAAACCTTTCTGGCTTATAAATATGCTGATTGCCTGCTCCTCATCTCCTGGATCTATAATAATACATTCAGATGTAGCAGTATTATAAACAAAATAACAATTTGTCTGTACAGCACCTACCACTTTAAATTCACATTTTAATCCATCCATATAGCCCTCTTTCCTGCAGATATTCCCTGCTTGTTATTTTTTCAGCCAGCTCCACATATGGATAAATACCTGGCTATAAATTATGACTGTGTTCTTTGTATATCTTTTACACTCTCAACGTTACTAAGTTTCTTTGTAAGCTCATTCAATGCTTCTACACCACGTATAGCAAAACCTACATTAATGGTTGCTATACCTTGTTTACTAACTTTAGTATTCATTGATTTTACATCTATCTTATTCCCAGTAAATATCTTTGTTATATCAAGTAAAATACCCATACGGTCATAAGCATAAATTATTATCTCTGTATCATACAGTTCATCTGGCTTGCCTTCTGGTGTAACCTGCCACTCTGCTTCTATTATTCTCTGGCGGTCTGTTTCTGGAAGGTTCATCATATTAATACAGTCAGTACGGTGTATTGAAACTCCCCTTCCCCTTGTGACAAAACCAATAATCTCATCACCTGGCACAGGACTGCAGCACTTTGAAAACCTTACTGATACATCATCAATACCCGCAACTACAATTCCGCTTTTAGATTTAACTGCTGCCGGCTGGCTTCCATGTACAGCAGGGCTGTTGACAGCTTCAAGTATATCTTTGTCTGTTGTATGTTTAGGGTTCTTTTTATCATACTCATACTGGAGCTTATTAATAACTTGCCCTTCCTTAAGCCCGCCATGGCCTATTGCAGCAAGTACAGAAACCCAGTCACGGAAACCATATTTCTTCTTACACGCATCTGTATACTCAGGTTTCACAAGGTCTGACATAACTATGCCTTGTGTTTTACAATAATTAGCCAGAAGGTCCCTGCCCCTTGTAATATTTTCTTCCTTAAATTCCATCCTGAACCACTGGTTTATCTTATTCTTTGCCTGTGCACTTTTAACTATTGAAAGCCAGTCACGGCTTGGGCCTTTGGAATTTTGTGAAGTAACTATCTCCACCCTGTCGCCATTCTGTATCTCATATTCAATAGGCACCAGATTGCCATTAACACGTGCTCCCACCATCTTATTGCCAACTGCACTATGTACAGCATATGCAAAATCTATCGGTGTAGAACCTGCTGGAAGGTTTTTGACATCACCATCTTTAGTAAAACAGTATACATGGTCTGCAAAAAGGTCTAAATCACTTTTTAAAAGGCTTAGGAACTCTTTATTATCAGACATTTCCCTCTGCCATTCAAGAATACGCCTAAGCCATACAAGCTTCTCCTCTTCACTGTCAGAAGCATTTTTACCATACTGGTTTTCTTTGTATTTCCAATGCGCAGCGATACCATATTCTGCTGTACGGTGCATCTCATAAGTACGTATCTGTATTTCAAAAGGCTGTCCTGACGGACCTATAAGCGTAGTGTGGAGTGACTGGTAATTATTTGGCTTTGGCATAGATATATAATCCTTAAAATGTCCTGGTATAGGCTTATACATCTCATGTATCACACCAAGCACAGTATAACAGTCCCTTTCTGTGTCTACAATAATCCTTACAGCAAATAAATCATATATTTGTTCAAGTTTCTTATTCTGTGTAACCATCTTTTTATATATACTGAAATAATGCTTAGCACGCCCATCTATATCAGCTTTTATCCCTGCTGTACTTATATGGTGCTGTACCTCTTTTACAATCTTTTTTATAAATTCTTCACTTTTTACACGTCCATTTTCAATTCTGGTTACAAGCTCCTCATACATCTCTGGTTCAAGATACTTAAACGCAAGGTCATCTAATTCTACTTTAATCTTTGATATTCCAAGCCTGTCGGCAATAGGTGCATATATATCTATTGTTTCCCTTGACTTCTCTTTCTGCTTCTTAGGTGTCTGGTACTGCATAGTCCTCTGGTTATGCAGCCTGTCAGCAAGTTTAATTATAATAACCCTTATATCCTTTGCCATTGCTAAGAACATCTTCCTTAAGTTCTCTGCCTGTACTTCTACTTTGTCTGCCACATAATCAATCTGTGTAAGCTTTGTGACACCATCAACAAGCAGGGCAACCTCTTCACCAAATTCCTGTGTTATCTCTTCACTTGTCATAACAGTATCTTCTACCACATCATGCAGCATCCCTGCCACAATAGTTTCCTTGTCAAGCTCTAATTCTGCAAGGATAATACATACACACAAAGGGTGTATTATATATGGCTCACCTGATTTTCTCAGCTGCCCTTCATGCGCCTTATAGGCTATATCATATGCTTTCTCAATTAAGGAAATGTCTGTTGACGGATGATATCCACGTATCATGCTTTTAAGCTTGTCATACAAAATTTCTGGCTCTGTAAAATCTTTAGGTGTCATACTTGTATCAAGTTCACCATTATCAATCTTTACCTCTGTTGTCTTTTTAGCATCTTCAGCCATATACCGCCCTCCATAATGTGTAATCATTTGTGCCAGATAAATACTATCCCATACAAGTCCATTTCCTGCAGCGCAGGAATAAAATTTCCAGCCTTTAAATTTATATTATATGATAAAATTATTCAGTTTTAAAGTCAAGCAAAAGAATTTATAATACCCCGTAACTTGTGAAATATTTAATTGCCAGGCACTGCATAAGACCACGCCGCTTTCATCTGGCCTTGGAGTTTCTTCAAATTCCAGTGTTTCTCTGAGCGTGCAGCACTATTGGGGTCATTCACTATAATTTTCCCCTTATTATCAATACCAGCCAGTACAATAAAATGCCCCTGGTCTGTAAAATCACCTGGTGCCATGCTGCATATAACTGGTTTTCCTCTTTCCAGTTCTGTTTTTATTGAATTTAAAGAAATCTTTTTGGCATCAAGCCCAAGGTCTTTTGCACCATCAAGCATCATTACCCATGATGTACCTGTATCCTGGCTATAATAATTTTTATCAATACAGTATTCTGCCATATCAGAAGGGGACATAGACGTATTCTTAAAAAGCCCTGCATAAACCATTGACATACATGTTGGCCCACATCCGCTTATTGCAATAATATCATTACCATACTTGACATATCCCCATCTGCCGTCCCACTGTTTTAAAGCCGGAATACCAGCAATAACTTCCTCATCCAGTATTTCCCCAGAAGAAGCACTGTCATTCTTATGTTTAGGATAATTTAATACAAATTGTAAAGTTTCCTGGTTATTTATAAAAAGATTTAATATTTTTTCAGGATACTGTGATAAATTAATAAGAATATCGTTTGTCTCAGGATAATCCTCTTTTAAAAGCAAAAGTTTAGAATAAATCTCCTCATATCCTTCAGGCACAATAATCTGTGGCTCCTTCGTAGGTGTCTCCGATGGTTTAGGGGTTTCTTTGTTATTACCTGCCAGAAAGCGGTTTACTCCCAGGCGTACAAGCAGAAATACACATATAACAAATAATATTCCAATAAGTGCAACAAGTGCCCTTGCAATCATTACCTGTCTTCTTTTTTTCCGTCTCCTTATTCTCTTCCTAAGATATCTCCTGTACTCTATTTCTTCTTGTGTCAAGTTTTCCAAATCTAAATCCTCCGAATAATATTGTGGTTATCCACAATCAATTTCCATAAGTATCCCCATAAGACAATCAAATTCATCTGATGACAACTTGCCATCATCAAACTCATCTGTTACCAGTTCCTCTATCTCATCCCACTCATATTTACTCTTTCCTTCTTCAAGCTTCTTAAGCTCTTTCTTCCATTCATCTGCCCTGCCCATAATTTCCTCCAGTAATTTATATTACTATATATAATAAAACAATAGTATTTTATCTGTCAAATATTTTCAGGCACGCCTCATGTCCGTTTCATAAATTTTCATATAATAATTTACAAAACAGACGTTGGCACGCCTGAACACTCTTGCAGAAGCGTGCATATTATTACACAAGTTCATTAAGGTAATACCTGTAACATGGTAAATATTTCCTGCCAAATTCTTCTATTGTACATCTCTCCCATTTATTGTTTTCTTCCCCACTGCACCACTGGCAAGATGAAGATTTTTTGTCTATAATAATATGCCATTTCCCATTATTGCCACTTATATATTTATCTTCAATTACCAGCCACATTTCACACCTTCTTTCAGAATACAAACCCTGTATAAATGTTTTTAAGTCTGTTATCCTTGCCATAAGGTAATTCTTTGGTTCTGGACAATCTGGAATATTCCAGAAATATGTTTCATACAATTTTATTTTATAATAATTTTTCTTATGGAAATACTGTAAAATATCCATTTGTATTTTTTCTTCAAATACACTTTCTGCTATTTCTGGAAAATCTTCACACATATATACAATATATCCAAGACATTGTAAACTGTCTTTTTCCCAAAATGTTACTATATTACCATTACATGCAGCCATTTCCTTATCTAATTCTTCAAAATAAGCAACGTTATGGTCTGCATAGCATGAAAAGTTTTGGGATAATTTGTTTTCTGTATAATAATATAATGCTTCTTTCTGGCTAGTTTCCAGCATGCTGTATATAATATTTGTACTGCCATGTATTTCCCTTTTAATATCTGGTATATCCATATCACATGTACTAACTGGATATATACCAGTGAACCCATATGGCTTATATATTTTTTCAGATGCTGGCATAAGATAAGTAAATGGTAATTTCTTATTATACATAAATACCAATGCTTTCTTTAGCATTGTATCCATATAACCACGTTTCCTGTATTCTTTAAATGTACATACCCCAACTATATAATAAAGTGTTGTTTCTTTTCTGTTTATTTTTATATGGTATGGGTTCAGGTGTAACATTGATACATTGTCTGATAAAAAGGTTATGCTTTTATGCCACCTGTTGTTAAAATAATAATTTATATAACCTGGTGTATCACTAAAATTATCCATCCACAGTTTTCTACATATATTTTCTACAGCTTCCTGGCTGTCTGGCATTATAATCTGTGTTTCAAACATTTTTAAATCCCTTGTTTAACATTATTTTGATAAGTTCATCCCCAACAGGGCCTTGTGCTTTCTTGCAGTAAAACAGGTTTTTAATCCTTTCACGGTCTTTCTGGGCATAATTTCTGCCATCTTTTGCAAAAAGAACCAGTTCTTTAAGCAACCCGTCAAAATCCCTTGCCTTAACCCCTGGTGTTACATCTTCATATTTAAAATACATTTCCCTGTCCTCTGCAAGGTACTGGCCATAATCATAACAATAGAAGAGCAGCGGCAGGTCAAGAAGCAGGTAATCTATATATATACTTGAATAATCTGTAACCATTGCCTTTGTTTCCATAATAAGGCACTGTATATCTATATTTCTGCCTGTTATATCAATAATATGGGGATATTCTTTAAGGTCTTCCTTTTCGTTCCTATGATAAAAATGCTTTTTAATTATAAAATAATACCCATATTTTTCAAGAAATTCCTCAAGTCTCCCCAAGTCAAATATTTTGTTAATATTAATCCTCTGTGCGCCCTCCTTTCTATGTGTAGGACAGTAAAGTATAATATTTTTCCCTGGAAAATATGGCACAGGTTTCTCTTTCTGGAAGAAAATATCACTTCTTGGCTGTCCAAGGCATAATATATGCTTGTTGTCTGTCCTGAATGCACTCTTATATATTTTTACAAATAACTTGCTTGTTGCAACATAATACATATTGCCAAGTGGTATATTTATAAGGGCATCCCTGAATTTCTGCTTAGGGCTGTCCCAGTCTTTTTCATATTTATTATCATAGCATATTTTTTTCAATGGTATACCATGCCACAAATCAATAATAACCGCCCTGCCAAGAAATGTATGCTGCAAATCACTTATACCATTGGACACTACCGCATATTTTGCACGGAGCTGTATCCATATGGCTTTGAAAGTCCCCCACTTATATACTTCATAACCAAGGCTTTCTATTTCCTTTACTACTTCATCGCTCTTTGTAATCCATACTGCACGCATGTCTTTGTATTTCTGTGCTTCTAAAAAAAGCTGTTTGGAATTATCTGCAAAACGTCCGCCTAGCCATGCACCAAATACACATATTTTATAACTTCTTGGCATAAGCATTGTAATAAACATTATTAAATACTTTAATACCAGCCTTAATCCTTTAAAAATTTTAACTGCCAATATATTACCCCCATATACATTGCATTATTTTTCTGAAAAAACCCTTTTTCCAGACCCCGTTTCTAAAATAAAACTGGATGCGGTAAAGATACCCTTTTTTATGCAAAGCGCCATACTGTGATAAAAATTTATATTCATTGTACATATTCCTGTTATACAAGGTTTTACGGTATATCTTTGCAAATAATGCAGTTTGTTTATACGAAAGAAGCATTGCTTCTTTATATGCTTCCCTGCCATCCTTAAGCCTTTTTAAAAGATACTTAGGGCTGTTATTGTCTTTTGCACCTACACTGTTGCTGCCATGCTGCCTGTAACTTAACAAAGGTTTATTTATAAACGCTGTTTTTCCAAATACCCTGGCATATAATGCAATAATATAATCATGCATTATTACGTCTTCCATCCCTGCAATACTTGTAACTCCCTTGCATAATGGCTGGTTTATAAGCATTGTACAGCCTGTAACATTATTTTGTATAACCAGTTCTGCAAGTGAAGGGTGGCGGTTTATATGCGAAAGGGCAAACATTGAGCCTGAAATAATATTCATATCCTGGTCTGCAACCTCCAGGTCACCATGTACCAGAAGCGGCATATTACTGCCATACTTAGCCTCAAGTTTTTTCATTGCCTTTATACTTATTTCAATCTTGTCATCTTTCCATATATCATCCTGGTCACAGAACATTATATACTGGCTGCTGGATGCATCTTTTATAAGCCTTGCAAAATTCTTTTTGGCACTGCCTTCTGGTGGGTTATTTATAAAAACTGTTACTTCATTATCTGTACTGGCAGCAAATTCTGAAAGAACTTCTTCTGGATTATCACTGCTCCCGTCATCACGTACAATAAGCTTCCATTTTGTATATGTCTGCCTGCGTATTGATTCCAGCTGTTCTTTTAAATAACTGCCACCATTATATACTGCCATTAATATTGTTACCATACTTCTCTCCTGTCAGTTTTTTATATAAAACTAATTCTAACATACTTTTTTATTAAAGAAAACACCACTATAGTTTTTCAACATAAATTATTATATAAGGTGTTACTACAATATGGAGGACTACTATGAACCATGTGGCATCTGTTATAAACTTAAATTATGCCATACGCCAGGGTCTTACCGGACATGGCGTAGGAATTGCGGTAATGGATACTGGCATAGGCAGCCATCCTGACCTTACAGAAGCAGATGGATGTCTTGCAGGATTCTTTGACACCGTAAACGGACGTTCAAATTATTATGATGATAACGGCCATGGTACACATATAGCTGGCATTATAGCTGGAAATGGTTCCGCAAGTAATGGCATGTACCGCGGGATTGCACCTGGAAGCCGTATATATATGATAAAGATACTAAATAATAAGGGAGAAGGAAATACTACTAATGTACTTATAGGTATCAACTGGATTCTGCAGAATTATAAAAAATATAATATACGTATTGTAAATATTTCTGTAGGAAGCACACGGAACAAACATTTTGATGAAACTTCACCTCTTGTACAAGGCGTAAATAAATTATGGACAGCAGGGCTTGTAGTGCTTACAGCTGCTGGCAACCATGGACCTGAACCATACTCAATAGGTGCACCTGGCAACAGCCGCAAAATTATAACAGTTGGTGCATCCGATGTAATGCAGTCTGGTAATGGCAAAGACTATTCAGGGCGTGGTCCAACAAGTTCTTGTATTAAAAAACCTGATATCGTTGCGCCTGGTTCTAATGTTACAAGCTGTATGCCTGCGAATAAACCTGTATTTCCACCATTTGGCAAATATTTTAACAGGGAGAACCAGGTCAAGTCTTTATATACTGCACGCAGTGGGACTTCAATGTCAACACCTGTAGTAAGTGGATGTATTGCCTTGCTTCTACAGAAATATCCAGGTATGACTAATAAAGATGTTAAACTTCATTTACGTAATACTGCATATGACCTTGGATACCCACACTCACGGCAAGGCTGGGGACTTGTACAGTGTAACAGGCTGCTTTATTAAAACTAAAAAAGTTGCATTGGCTTCTGGCAATGGTTTTCATAATTAAAACAAATTAAATAGCAGTATACCCCAGTGCTTTTTACTGGAATATACTGCTATTTCTGCAATAATTTATATATAAATTATTCATCAATAGTTTTTTCTGTAATAATTTCATCTAATTTCTGTATAAATTCACCCATCTCATTTTTAGAAAGCTGTGCATCAGCCCCAAGACTGTCACCTTTCTTACGCATATCTTCATTAATAAGTGAAGAAAATATAATAACAGGAATATTCTGCAGTTCAGGGTCACTTTTAATAAGCTTTAAAAGCCTGTGCCCATCCATCTGAGGCATCTCTATATCTGTAACGACACATGATACATTCTGTTTAACAGTCCCTTGTTGTTTATACTTCTGGAGTATGTTCCATAATTCAAGACCATTATTGCATGGTATAAGCTTTGTATATCCTGCTTTAGTAAGTCCATCATATATAAGATTACTAAGCAGCTGTG
Organism: Lachnospiraceae bacterium; assembly: GCA_009774235.1. Classification (GTDB taxonomy): domain Bacteria; phylum Bacillota; class Clostridia; order Lachnospirales; family Lachnospiraceae; genus Butyribacter. The sequence continues at coordinate 1,473 of VSNJ01000012.1, read as the reverse complement.
AATCTTCTGCATATAGAATAGGGACATTATTTACTTTCCTGTTCCTAAGCCTGTCAATATCAGAAATATTAATTCCTATTTCAGGTGAGATATCTGCTACAATTTTCTCAAAATCAATAAGTATAACAAGTTTCCCATCCAGGTTAATAATACCTGTTGCAATACTATTGCTTCCATTGCTGACCATACTGTCTGGCTTAATAATCTGAGACCAGTTCACTCTATGTATTCCAACTACTCCATGTATATGAAACCCTGAATTGCACCCATTAAAATTAGTAATAAGAAACATATCATTATTTGTATCTTCTTTCTCTGGCATGCCAAGACACCTTGCAAGGTTAACTACTGAAACAGTTTCACCTCTTGTACTAAATGCACCCTCAAGGTTAGGATGTCCGTTAGGTATAGGGGTAAGTGCCCTGTATGTCATAATCTCCTTAACCTTTGCTACATTTATACCATAATAATTTTTGTCTATCATAAACTCCAGAATTTCAAGCTCATTAGTACCACTCTCTAATAAAATATTTGTCTCCATGCTATCCTCCGTCCTTCATACAAGTTAATAAATAACTTTTATTTAACTACTAACAACTATATAATACTATTTTACTATAGTAAACTCCTATTTGCAAGAGAATTACTGGCAAATTACAAATATAGTCCAGGCATTACAGAAACTTGCAGTAACAAAAAAGTATTGTTATAATAGATATTATACAAAATACTAGAAGGTTGTAAAGCCACCATAAATTTATATACAAACAATAAATATATGTGTTGGTGTATATCCTTTGGATTATATATTAAACAGGAGGTTTTTATGCAAAATATTATTCTTATTGGCATGCCTGGTGCAGGTAAAAGTACAACTGGAATTGTCCTTGCTAAAAAGACTGGTTACAAATTTATTGATTCTGACCTTCTTATACAAGAAAAATATGGAATGTTGTTACAGGATATTATTGAAAAATATGGAACTGAAGGATTTAACAAGATTGAAAATAATATAAACAGCTCTATTAAAACAGACAAATCTGTTATTGCAACTGGTGGAAGTGTAGTTTACGGAAAAGAAGCTATGCAGCATTTAAAATCTATAGGTAAAATTATATATCTTGAACTTCCTTTTAATGAAATCAGTAACAGGCTTGGCAATCTGGAACAACGTGGTGTATCTATGAAAAAAAACCAGACGTTAAAGTCACTTTATAACGAAAGAATACCCTTGTATGAGAAATATGCTGATATAGTTATTAATTGTAAAGGGCTGGAAATACGGAAAACAATAGATTTAATATGTAATACCCTTAACATTCCATAATATAAAATTTACTTTTTAACAGATAAAAAATTTGGCATAACAATTCCAAATTCTGTCAAGAATTAATTCGCAATTCATATTAACTAGCATTTTTTAGGATTACAACAATTTTCTACTTAAAATAAAAAGTAAAGTATATGTATATC
>VSNJ01000119.1 GCA_009774235.1 Lachnospiraceae bacterium | reverse complement strand
GCTATAAGAAAAAACAGAACTTTTTTAAGAAAACAGAATTCTTCAAAATATTCTGTTGGTTATAAACGCAATTTTTTTATTAAGTTAATGACATTGGGATGTATCAGTCCCCTTTTGACGGATTCATCAAGAAACAGGGCTTTATACAGCCAGAAGACCAGAAAAAAGGGGTTGTTGTTTGGAAGGTGGATGCGCTGCATCAAAGGAAGGAGTTTAGCGGCAGCACTGTCTGTGTCGCAGGGAGTTTTATCACCCCGTTTTTTACCTTTCTTCGGTTTCGCTTTTTTATGCTTAACCTGATTGATATAGTTGTCTTTGCCAGACTGCCACAGGCGGTTGAAAAAATCGTAAAAAGTTCCGACGCCGGGAATGTCGTTTGCAGGGAAACCACTGAGGATGGCGTACAAAGGAGTTATTTTAAGGAGCCTGCACCATCCGGTAATGGAATTTACATTCAGTACGATTGACAGAAGGTAGGAACGGAGAAGGCAGGATGGAAACGGGTGGCGGGTTTGCCAAGCAGGGAATAAAACTCCTGCATGATGGTGTCCGTTTCAGAGAGATCAAGATACCAGAACTTCACAATGATATCCCAAGTTTGTTTAGGGACAGCAAAGGGATCAGGGAATAATGCAAGGAACCTGGACACGAAGGTGTCCTGATAGGTGGCATGGCCGCCATAATTAACAGGTAATATAAAAATCGCCTCCAATCAAAAACTGCTTACCGGCTGCGCTGGAATGAAAAGTGCTTTTTTAATTAAGAGGCGCGAAGCGCCGCATTTTTTGACTGGTTTGTCAAGTGTTTTGGCAAAAAAAGTGGGGGATTTTTATAAATCTGGGTTTGAAAGCCGCAGAAAATAAGGGCTGGAGAATCTGAGAGACTATATTAATAGGCTCTCGGATTCCCACCAAATAGGTTGAGGTTTGAATTTTGACAACTAAATATTGCGGAATTTGGAAAAAAATCAGATAGGTTCTGAAAAAAGGGCGTACTTCTCCCTTGGAAAAATATAGGATTTTTTTTGAAATTGTGGTATGATTAATCTGCGTTTGCAATCCGTGTAAATGTAAAAATAGTATCAACACGGGTTGGCATTTTCCACGCATCAAGATGTTGGAGCATCATGATTGCGTAGAGGCGGCAGTACCACATCTTAGAAGAGCGGTGCCTGCCGTCTTCTAGTTTATAATCTATTTTTTCACGTTTATTTGATCTTTCAACAGAAGTCCGTTTGTTGTATTCCAACTTCCATTCCTCACTGTCCCTTGGCAGTATGTTAAAAAGCCTTGGATTATCCCTCTGTTGGACATGTATGGTTCTGCCATATTTTGAATCTGGGCAGGGGTGCTCACAGAAACATCCTTTTTTCCGGCTGGCAGGAGGGCACCGGTATTTTTCACGGTGTTTTGCCTTTTCCACGCCGTCATGACGCATACGTAAGCCCAATTTACAGACAGGGACGCCATCTTCACCTATGGTAAAGTCATCTTTGTATCTGAAGTGTCCCATATGACCGGGATTGAGGTCAATGAAAGGAGTAATACCATTTGTTTTGCAGTATTCATAAAGAGGATAAGCGTCATGGGCAGAATCCAACAGGAGTTTTTCAATATGGAATTCCTTAAGATAGGATTTCATAGAGAAAAAGGTATGCAGGAATGACAGCATATCATGCCTGGACGCGCGCTCAAGCATTGGGAAAACTGGCAGGTCATTTTTGGAACCGGCAGCAACAAACATGTAGAGATGGTAACCGGAAAAATATTTATTCCTGGAAGAATCCCATCCCCAGTTGCAATCCGGCTGTGAAAACTTTCGTTTGCAGCCACAGTCTGAACCCTCCGGGCAGCCGCAGGTTCTTTTTGAGCGTTCCAGCCTTGCTGTTTCAAGAGGCGTCCCGTCGCCGGCAAGTGAAAGCCGTTCAGGATTTATCAGTCCCTTGCGGACAGACGTACCGGGAAACTGGGCTTTGTACAACCGAAAGATAAGGTAAAAGGGATTATTGTTTGGAAGGTTCATGCGTTGCATAAGTGGAAGGAGTTTTGCGGCAGTGCTGTCAGTGTTGCAAGGGGTTTTATCACCGCGTTTTTTACCCTTTTCCGGTTTTGGCTTTTTATGTTTCATCTGATTAATGTAATTATTTTTGTCAGATTGCCATAACCGGTTAAAAAAATCGTAAAAAGTTCCAACGCCAGGAGTGTCATCAGCGGGAAAACCGCTGAGTATGGCATACAAAGGGGTTATTTTAAGCAGCCTGCACCATCCGGTAATGGAACTCTCTTTCAGAGCGGTTGACAGAAGATAGGAACGGAGCAGACAGGATGGGAAACGTGTGGCGGGTTTGCCAAGCAGGGAATAAAACTTTTGCATGATGGTATCCGTTTCAGAAAGGTCAAGATACCAGAATTTAACAATGACATCCCAAGTTTGTTTAGGGACAGCAAAGGGATCAGGGAATAATTTTAGAAATTCAGATACGAAGGTATTCTGATAGGCGGTATGACCGCCATAATTAACAGGTAACATAAAAATCGCCTCCAATCAAAAATGCTAACCGGCTGCGCCGGAATGAAAAGCACCTTTTTAACTAAGAGGCGCGAATCGCCGCATTTTTGGAGCGGTTTGTCAAGTGTTTTCGAGAAAAAAGTGGGGGAATTTTTAAAAATATGGATTTGAAAGCCGCATGAAATAAGGGCTGGAGAATCCGAGAGACTATTAAAGCAAAAAGAAGGTTTACAGTGTGGGCAGAGAGATGGACAGAGCATATGTGACCTGCCATATGGCGGTTTCGCAGGAGAGAAGGCAGTTTGGATGAGTAAGAAATTTTTGGCAAAATTGATGGAACCCCGACAGCAAATTCCCATAGAGAGACAGCGTTTTAGCAACAGGGAGCTGTTCGCACTGATTCTTCCTATAAGTCAGTAAAAATTTTATGGATAAAGGGTAAAAGGATAAATCGAAATTGCTTTTTCATATTTTGAGTGATATAGTAAAAAATGGTGGATGTATCTGTTTAAATCAGGAATAATGAATTTTATCAATAGAAATGCAGGTGTTTATATGAACGAAAAAATTTTGATAGTGGACGATGAAAAAGAAATAGCAGATTTAATTGAGGTGTACCTCAAAAATGATGGTTATACTGTATATAAATTCTATAATGGGATGGATGCCCTGAAGTGCATTCATGAAACAGAACTGGATTTGGCGATTATAGATGTAATGCTGCCCGATATAGACGGTTTCCAGATTTGCAGGAAGATTAGGGAACAGTTTTACTATCCGATCATAATACTTACAGCAAAGGTAGAGGATAGGGATAAGATTATGGGACTGACAATCGGTGCTGATGATTATATAACAAAACCGTTTAACCCATTAGAGGTAGCAGCGAGAGTGAAAACGCAGTTGAGGCGGTATGTACGTTATAATAATCTTGCGGGAAGAAAAATGGAGGAGATGGAGGAGTATGATATTAGGGGACTGTTGATTAACAAACATACCCATAAATGTGTTTTGTATGGAAAAGAGTTACAATTAACTCCGATAGAGTTTTCGATTCTCTGGTATTTATGTAAGAATCAAGGAAAAGTAGTTCCATCAGAAGAATTATTTGAGGCAGTATGGGGTGAAAAATATTTGAATAGCAATAATACAGTAATGGCGCATATAGGTCGTTTGCGGGAAAAGATGAACGATTCAGCAAAAAAGGCAAAATTTATAGTAAATATATGGGGAGTTGGGTACACCATTGAAAAATAAAAGCAATATTTTAAATAAGGAATTTCAAACATTTTATACTAAAGTCTTTATACGTTTGACAGTCATGTTTTTCATGGCAGTTTTGTTGATTTATTTTCTGCGTTTTACGGTTTTACGAGGTCGCTTTGCTGATTTCATAATTGATTTTTTACAGAGTGCTTTTCTGATGGAATATGATGCGGCATATAGTTTATATTCTCAAGTATTTCGTAATCATATGGATATGATAATGATAGCAGCATTAGTGATAGCATTTCTTATTATATTTCGTATCTTTTTGAAGTGGTTTACAAAGTATTTTGATGAAATTGGAAAAGGAATGGACAGCTTGATAGAAGATGGTGCGGCAGAGGTATCTTTATCGCCTGAACTTTTGCCAATGGAGAGAAAATTAAACACAATAAAGCATATCATTGAAACACAAAGAAGAGATATGTCTGCGGCAGAACAGCGAAAAAATGATTTGATTATGTATCTTGCCCATGACCTGAAAACGCCTCTTGCATCTGTTATTGGTTATCTGAATTTATTGCGTGATGAAGAAAAAATATCAGATGAACTGAGGGAAAAATATCTTTCTGTTTCATTAGATAAAGCAGAGCGGTTGGAAGATTTAATCAATGAATTTTTTGAAATATCGAAATATAATCTGACAACAATAACACTTCAATATAGTAAAATAAATTTAAGGCGTTTGCTTGAAATGCTTTTATATGAATTCCAGCCAATGCTGAATGAAAAGAATTTGAAGTGTAATCTTCATGTTCCAGAGGACATTATAATGAGATGCGATGCAAACAGAATGCAGCGTGTATTTGATAATCTGTTAAGGAATGCTGTAATATACAGTTTTAATGGTACGGATATTAACATTACAGTTACAAGACAGGAAGATAATGTAATGATTAGTTTCACAAATCATGGAGATACCATTCCGGTGGAAAAATTGGAACGGATATTTGAACAGTTTTACAGGCTTGATGCTTCGCGAAGTACAAGCAGCGGAGGGGCAGGTCTGGGACTGGCTATTGCAAAGCAAATTGTTGAGTTTCATCATGGTACAGTTCAGGCGAGAAGCCATGATGAAGTAATCGAGTTTGAAGTTGTACTGCCGGTTTCGTAAGTAAATTGTAAGAAAGTTTATAGTAAATCGGTTGAATATTTTGTGTGTAAACAAATAAAACACACCCTTGTTTTTGATACAATGACAGTACCAAAACAAGGGTGTTTTGTTTTACGCAAATATAGATGAAGGAGCAGCTTTATGTCAAGAAAGAGACTAACACAGATATTTCCTTTTTTGCTTCCTCTCCGTAAATGGCAAAGAAAAAAATTTTTTTATTTCAAAATGCGGGCAGACGGATACAGGTATGCACAAAGGAAGTCTGAAAAAATACTTCCCAATTTAGTATTGGAAACTTCAATTCCTATGCTGAATGGAAACAGTGGATTTGATATGAAATATCAATTTAATAAAGTATACAATTTAAAATTGGCAGCTAAAACAATTGATAAAATCATTATAGAACCTGAGGAGACATTTTCGTTTTGGCAGCTTGTCCGACGGGCAGACCGCTATCAAAAATACAAGGACGGGCTAAATGTAATAAATGGAAAAACGGTTGCATCTTATGGCGGAGGATTATGTATGTTGAGCGATATGTTGTTCTGGATGTTTTTGCACACGCCATTAACCGTTATCGAACGGCATGGACATGCTGCATTATCCTTTCCGTCCACAACAGAAGATTTTCCAAAAGGAACAGATGCGACGGTTAATGAGGGTTGGTTAGATTTAAAAGTCTGTAATAAAACGGACAATACATTTCAGATTGAAATTGATTTTGATTATAATACTATGCATGGTCGCATTTGGGCGAAAAACGTTGTAAACATTGAATATTCTGTGTTTAATTCAACTGTAACTTACAGAAAACAGGGTGAAAAAATCTATCAGATTGCATCTGTCTGCCGTATGGAAACATACAAGGATTCTGGCAGAAAAACAGAAAGAAAATTGTATGTCAATCAGTGTCAAATAGATTATCGGCTTCCTGATAACATAAAAATTGAAGAAGGTGGTGTATAAGATGAAAAAAAGGATAGCGGTTATTTTTGGTGGTCATTCAACAGAGTATGATGTATCGTTACAATCATCATTTTCCGTTTTGCAGAATATCAACAAAAGCCATTTTGAGATTGTACCAGTCGGTATTACCAGAGATGGAGAATGGTATCATTATACAGGAAAAATTGAAAATATCAGTAATAATTCATGGATTGATGATGAGGAAAATTTATATCCAATTATGGTTTCCCAAAGCCGTTTGGCACAAGGATTTAGAGAGTTTTATGGGAATAAGTGTAGAGAGATTCCAATTGATTTGGTATTTCCCATATTACATGGAAAAAATGGGGAAGATGGCACTCTGCAAGGATTATTTGAATTGGCAGGGATACCGGTTGTTGGATGCAATACGCTTTCATCGGCGATTTGTATGGACAAGGACAGGGCGCATAAACTTGTCAGCCTTGCAGGAATCGCTGTTCCTAAATCGGTATCTTTCAGGCGTTTTGAAAAAGAAACAGCTTATAGGGAAATAAAGAAAAATTTGTGCTATCCGCTGTTTGTAAAACCTGTCCGCTCTGGATCATCTTTTGGCATTACAAGAATAAATGAAATGCAGCAGCTTGATGCGGCAGCAGAGTTTGCCTTTCAATACGATACGGAAGTTATTGCCGAGGAAGCTGTCAATGGATTTGAAGCCGGTTGCGCAATACTTGGCAATGATACCCTGACCGTTGGGAGAATTGATGAAATAGAATTATCAGGAAGTTTTTTTGATTATACAGAAAAGTATACATTGAAATCTTCAAAAATTTATATGCCTGCAAGAGTGGACTGTGAAACAGAAAAAAGGATACAGGAAACTGCAAAGGTTATATATAAGGTTTTGGGATGTTCAGGTTATGCAAGGGTGGATATGTTCTATACACCGTCTGGTGAAATCGTATTTAATGAAGTAAATACGATCCCCGGATTTACTACCCATAGCCGATATCCCAACATGATGAAAGGCATTGGTTTATCTTTTACAGAAGTATTAGATAAGTTAATAAGCCTGTATGTAAAATGGGATGATAAAGAAAAACTGTAGAATATAAGGAAATTTTGTATAAGGAGTCATTATGAATATCAGAAGAAGAATCATTGACTATTCAAGGGGAAATAATATGCATCACTTTTGGTGTCTTTATAGGATTCAGAAAAAGACAGGAAGAGATGGAATAGTGCATGATATTTTAACTTTCTTACTTAGCAGATGTGCGCACCGGCATGGAGGGTATATTGGTCCGGATACAGTAATAAAGAATAATTTATCCCTTCCACACGGACTACATGGAGTTTTTATTTCACGATATGCACAAATAGGGGAAAATTGTTGTATTTATCAAAATGTAACAATTGGAGAAATAGACAGAAAAGCGCCTGTCATTGGCAATAATTGTTTGATTGGTGCAGGTGCTGTCATTATTGGGGATATCAAAATAGGGGATAATGTAAAAATCGGCGCAGGTGCGGTAGTAAATACAAATGTTCCAGACAATTATACCGTTGTTCCGCAGCCAATGCGTATGATAGAAGGAGAAGGATAAAGTGAGAAGTATACAGGCACAAACGGAGCGTTCATGGATTGAACTGAATATAGAAAATCTGAAACATAACGTAAAAATATTAACGGAAGCAATGCCACCTGAATGTAAATTAATGGCTGTTGTAAAAGCACAAGCATATGGGCATGGGGCTTGCAAAATATCCACAATTCTTAATAAAATGGAGATTAAAGCGTTTGCGGTTGCTACGATTGAAGAAGGTATACAACTTAGAAAAAATGGAATTCGTGGGGAAATTCTTATTCTTGGATATACCAATATAAAACGGGCATCTGATTTAGAAAAATTTGATTTAATACAGACCTTGATAGATTTTGAATATGCAAAAGCCTTAAACAGCCAAAATTTTGCCGTAAAGGCACACATTAAAATAGATACGGGTATGCATAGGCTTGGATTTTCCTGCAAAGAGGTCTTAGAGGTAAAAAAGGTCTTTGATATGAAATATCTAAACATATGCGGTATATATACGCATTTGTGCTGTACAGATAGTTTGATGCCAGATGATATTGCATTTACTAGAAAACAGATTGACAATTTTTATCGTTTGATAGAAGATTTGAAGAATGGGAAAGTAAATATTCCTAAAGTACATATTCAAAGCAGTTACGGTTTATTAAACTATCCTGATCTTACTTGTAATTACATAAGAGTAGGAATAGCGTTATATGGAGTTTTAAGTTCCCCGGATGATGATACGAATTTAAAACTTGACCTGCGTCCTGTACTTTCTTTAAAAAGCCGAGTGGTGTCAATACGGCAGGTCAATAAAGGTGATAGCGTTGGATATGGCAGGGATTTTGTAGCTGAACGTGATAGCAGAATTGCGATTATACCGATTGGATATGGTGATGGCTTTCCGAGAAACCTTTCAAATGGAAACGGCAGGATATTGGTAAATGGTCATATTGTGCCTATTGCCGGGCGCATTTGTATGGATCAGCTTTCTATAGACATAACAGATGTGCAAGGGGTATCCATAGGTGATATTGCAACTCTTATAGGCGCAGAAGAATATGATGATTTATCTGCTTCTGCTGTTGCATACCGTTCCGACAGTATCAGCAACGAACTACTGTGCAGAATGGGGGCAAGGCTGCCTGTCATCACAAAATCTGATGTGATTTAATTTCAAATGTGGTTTTTTCTGTGTTATATAAGCGGAAGTCAAAGAAATATTCTATCAATACAATTTTATGGAGATAAACAGACTATGAAAAAAAGGTTAAAAAATATTTCATCTGCATCAGAAAAGAAAAATGGAGCGGATATATTAATCTATGCTATTATTTTTACATTCAGCGTGGGAATACTGCCGGGCTGTTCAAGCGCAAAAGATTATACAGAGGATACACATGGTCAGTTTAGAGTAGAAACACCAGAAATAAAGGATAATTTACTTGAGAACACCCAGATGGATGAATTGCTGCCGGAATCTGATAGTAATTCGCCTGAAACATGGCAGTTATCTGGTGATTATTCCATGTCTATAGGGGATTTAACGATTTCATTATATGAGAGTAAGCAGGATATTACGAATAAACTTAATGAAAATAGCCAGAATTATAATGAGTATGATTCCGATATGAAATATTCTGATTCAGATTATAATAAATATGATTCTTATTATATGGTTGGCGAATCACCGCTGTGTACGGATGCATCACAGTGGGTTGACGCATGTTTATGTGTATATTTCAAGGATGGTATATGTGTACGTTTAGAATCGAATAATGAGATTCCCGGAACTGCTCTGGGTATACACGAAGACGATTCTTATTCTCAGTTAATAGAACAATACGAAGATTCTTTTGAAAAACATACCTATAATGCTCACGGAGTATATAACGTATATCTTTACTCCTATAAGGATTATATTTGTGAATTCTGCATAGTTAAGGCTTGTCCAGATTCCATATATGGTATAGATATATATGTTCCGGGCCTGTATCCAGTATATGATTATGGTGAAGAAATTATCGATTAAAATATATAATGCGGGTTGACAGTCTGGAATAAGAAATGAACGGTTATATAAATTTTCATTATAGATATGATTTTTATATTTATCAGTGTAGAGTCTTTTATTTGTTTGCATAGAAAGTTTACAAATACACTTGACAAGCTTTCTCTGAAATAACCGGCGGCAAGGGGGTTGCTTTTGCCACAGGAACGCCAATTTCCAACAGCATGACAGAGCTTTACACCAATATGCGTTATCTTCAGTACAATACCTTACAGCGATTGGGGTTGGGGCATTTTGACAGTTGGGCGGCATCGTTTGGGGAAACGGAGACAGCGATTGATATAGCGTTCCAGTTATAGGTACATCAAACAAAATACAGGGCAGGAACACACTGGAAAAGGGATTGCGAGATGCAGTCCTTTTTTGATATGGGAAAAGGAGAATATCAGATTATGGCAAATTTAATAAAGTATGAAATGGAAATGGTAGTAAATTACAATGCTGGAGAGCAGACGGCAACTGTCTACACAAGGGATAAATCAGTGATGCGCAGACTAGATCGGCTTGTGGCGGATTATCCTGAAAGCTATAAGCTGCTAAATCAGACGGAGATTGACAAGACCTATTCCATGCCAAACAATGAAAACAAACAAAAAAGCCGCTTAATGAGGGAATGGAGAGCTAAATAATGGATTTTGAATATTTTTATGGGAAACAGAGCAGCCAGTATGCCTTTTACCGCATACCGAAGCAGTTATTTACGTCAAAAACTTTTTAGGCGGTTCACAGGTGTAGAGAATATCTTTTTATGCAAGATATATAGGAATGGGTGGGATTCCGTCGTAGCAGGCATTGTGGAAATGTCGTATAACTGGCTGTTTATGGGATTGTGGGTAACTCTGTTTGCAGGATGTGGGAAAGCTGCACTTTGCTTTTCTATGTGCTGTGAACAGAGTTAGCCATGACCCCATAGCCTGTTATGCACATTTCCATGACGCAAGGGAAGGATTTAGGATATGATTGATTCAGTATGACTATACTCAGTATAGTTAATATCAGTATTGTTATATTCTGGTTTTCGGAATTGCAGAGGTTCAGAAATTGGGCTTCTTGAACTCCGATTATCGGAATTCAAGAGGTAAAGAAGATAGACTTCAAGAGTTCTGATTTTCGGAATACAGTAAAATATGGAAAATCAGATATGACAGTCATATGCAAAACGGTTAATTTTACGGACATATTGTCTTGTTTGCATATTGAAAACAGAACTTAGGATGTTTAAACAACACCTTGCCCGTGGGAGAAAATTCTGTGGGAAATTGTTATTTTTCTGTGAATTCTCTTGAAATTTAAAAAAATATAAGGTAAAATAAGTCTGTTTTCGGACTGAAAGGAGAAAAATATATGTACACATCAAAAGAAGTTCTTGCTATCTTCAATGCAACAATCAATGGTTCTGAGGAAATCTACCGGGCTGTCGCCAAGTCGTTTGGTTTATCGGATTGTGCATTTTGGATATTGTATTGCATACGCCAATCGGAAGAAAAAGTCACCCAAAAAGATATATGCAGTTTTATATACCAGCCAAAGCAGACTGTCCATTCCGCCTTGAAAAAGATGGTAGAAGACGGATTGATTGAGGTTGGGGATTATAACGGTAAACGTCATAAGTATGTTACACTGACGGAAAAAGGCGAAGCATTTTCAAAAAAAACGGTTGATTTGGTTCTTGCGGAAGAAATTGCAATCTTTGAGGATATGGATGTTTCAGAAAGAGAAATTGCAATGAAATTGCTTGCAAAATACTCAGACAGCCTATCCCGGCGAATGGGTAAGTTCAGATAGGAGTTATTATGGAAAAGAATTTAACGCAGGGAAGTATTAAAAAACACTACTTTAAGTATCTTGAAGCCGCTTTTGGAAGCTCTATGATTTCTTGTATATATGGGCTGGTGGATGTTGCCGTAGTTGGTCAGTATCAAGGTCCGCAGGGTACGGCGGCATTGTCTATTGTAGCGCCGGTTTGGACAATTTTGTACAGTTTGGGGATTTTGACCGGCAGCGGAGGTTCTATCAAATATACATATTATAAGGCACAGGGGAAGACCGGCAAGGCAAATGCTTACTTTACCTTATCCTTACTTCTCACTTCGGTCATAGCGGTAGTCTGTTGGATTGGACTTACTGTTTTTGATGACCAGCTGCTCCGTCTGTTTGGTGCGGATGATATTCTTTTGCCATTGGCAAAGACATATCTCCGCCCGATTCAGTTTGTAATTCCAGCATATCCGTTTACTCAAATGCTCGCCGCTTATCTGAGAAACGATAATGCGCCGGTGTTTGCAGCCTTTGCGGCTTTGTGTGGCGGATGTTTCAATATTTTCGGAGATCTGTATTTTGCGTTTGGGCTGGACATGGGCATGTTTGGTGTAGGTCTTGCAACTGCTATTGGCGTAACGCTGACGATTGCGGTTATGGTTTCCCATTTTTTCAGCAGGAAAAATGCGCTCAGGCTGTCCCGTGTCGGTGATTGTATTCACAAAGCAAAAGAGCTGGTGTTCAATGGCTGTTCTACCTTTGTTTCAGAAATAGCGATGGGGATTATTGCGATGTTATTCAACCGTCAGATTATGAATTATCTGGGTTCAGATGCGCTGGCAGTATTTGGAGTTATTGTTCAGATTTCCGGTCTTGTCCAATGCTTTACTTATGCTGCCGGGCAGGCTGCACAGCCAATTATCTCCGAAAATTACAGTGTGCATAATTGGGAGCGCATCAAAGAAACGCAGAAATATTCCTTGTGGACAGTTGCAGTCTTTGGCGTTTTATGGACAGCTGCGGTACTTTTGTTCCCGAATGCGTTTGTAAAAGTATTTATGTCCCCAACAGACAGCGTATTGCGTATTGCTCCCGGTATTATGCAGGTTTATGGTCTTGCGTATCTGCTTTTACCGCTGAACATTTTCGCAACCTATTATTTTCAGTCTGTGATGCAACCGAAAACAGCATTGATTGTTTCTATGGCACGAGGTATAGTTCTGTGTGGTATACTTGTGTTCGTACTTCCAGCGTTATTTGGTGCTAAACTTCTATGGTGGGTTATGCCAGTTACAGAGTTGGCAGTTGCAATATATACTATTTTGTGTATGGTAAAAAGTAACAGAAGTCTTGCATTGAAGTAAGAATGGGATGGAAATTCCAGGAAAAACCGGATAGGAAATACAGATTGCACTTCACGGGAATGTGGAGTGTTTTCTTATTTCAAAAGCGGTTATTTGGAAAACTATTTTTCTAAAAAAGAGGTCTGTTTTTTGGTAATGTGCTATATCATGCAGGAATGTAATTTAAGCAAAAAATTCATATTTTATCAAGGTAATTTATGAATTTTGGAGTGTTAAGGTGGCTAGGGGGATTTTCCCCATACGCACCAACTTTAGAAAAACTGACAAAGTTGTTGTCGGGTAATTTTACGTTTTTCAATAAAAGCATTTTT
>VSNJ01000118.1 GCA_009774235.1 Lachnospiraceae bacterium | reverse complement strand
ACTAATTACAGGACACAGGCATATAAGTTTATGCAACAGGAAACGGCAGCAGGACACCAGGTATATATAATATGCCCTATGGTAGATGAAAGTGAAAATATGGAGGCAGAAAATGTTATAGATTATTCTGGAATGCTCCGTGAAAAAATGCCTCCTGGAATAAGAATTGCGTGCCTGCATGGAAAGATGAAGCCATCACAGAAAAATGAAATTATGGAAGATTTTGCATTACATAAGACGGATATACTTGTGTCTACTACAGTTATAGAAGTAGGAATAAATATACCAAATGCCACAGTTATGATGATTGAGAATGCTGAACGTTTTGGGCTTGCACAGCTGCACCAGCTGCGTGGCAGGGTAGGGCGTGGAAGTGCACAGTCGTATTGTATATTTATGGCAGGTAATAGCAGTAAAGAAGTTATGGACAGGCTTTCTGTGCTTGGCAATTCTAATGATGGGTTTTATGTTGCAGAACAAGATTTGAAAATGCGTGGGCCAGGGGATTTCTTTGGGATAAGGCAAAGTGGTGTACTTGATTTTAAGCTTGCTGATATATACCAGGATGCAGATGTACTTGCACAAGCTAATAAAGCAGCAGCAAAATTTGAAAGCAAAGATATAATAAAACTGTGCAAAAAGTATAACAGGCTTAAAGAAAAGATAGTTCCATATGCAGGCAGTGTATTATTATAGGATAATTTAAAGTTATCTTTATATGTACAGCTGGTAACAGAACACAATTTATATGTTCCAGCAGACATTATTCCATCCAGTGGCACGCTTACGCTGTTTGGGAAAAGTTATTTATACATTAAAAACTTAGAAAGTAAAATACCTTTGCTGGTATCCATATATTGTTTCTTGTATTTAAAAATTAAAGATTTTATTTACCATTACATTTTCTGTTATAATACAATATTATTTAGTCCAGTAAACCATGATAAATAAATGGGTTATAGGTATTTGAAAATAAAAGTTTACACAAAGATTATATTACTCTGGCAATTCCAAAATATTTGTATACCAAAAAATGGGGAAACCCAGAACAACATAGCATTGATTTTTAAAAATAATCATAGTAAAATTAACTTGTTGTTTTCAGTTGCCGTTTTGGCTGCTTTAAAGGAGGGTCTATGACAGATACACTTTACTCAGATGAAAAATTATTTGAGCTTGGCAAGACCAATTATGATAAGCTCGTTTTATATTGTACACAATTAGAGGAAAAGGGGTTCTGGACCCAGGCAGAAAAAGTTATGAAACAGTCAAGCACAGAGGTTTTAGACTTGTATGTACAGTCTGTCCTTATGAACCTTGCAGTACACTGTGGAGAGATACTCGACAGCCAGCGTGAATTTATGAGGGTAGTTACAGCAAGCAACCCCCTTTGTATTCCCAAAGAAGGTAAAATAAAAAGGTCTGTTTACAATGACAGCAGGCGTCTGTATGAATTGCCGCCTGTACTTATACAACTGTGTGGATTATATGATAAAGAACATAAAGTAGATATGACAGAGTATTTTCTTGATGCTTTTTTAAATATACTTTTGTGTATGGCATACCTTAACCATGGCAAGGATGTAAAAGTAAATGGTTTTATACAGAAATATTATGAAAAGATAAGAGATTTTATTATAGACAGAGATGCGGGTGAACATGCAGAATTTATAAAAGAAAAGATTTCATCAGGCAGTATAAAATGTGATGCAGGCTGGTTCAAAGAAAAAAGAGAAAAAGCAGCAGCAAAAGCTGCTATAAAAGAAGATGCTGGCAGCAGGACAGGCAGTGATAAAAGCCAGAAAGTTAAGAAACAGAATAATATACAAAATAGGCCAGGAAAAAAGAAAAAGGCTGTTAAAAATAATAAAAAGCAGGATATAAAAGATGCAAGTGCCATTTTAGAAAAAAGCATAACACCTATAGAAGAAAATGGAAAGAATAAAAATACAGGAAGTGCTATTGCAGATACCAGACAGCAGGCATTAAGTGAAGAACAGAAACAGGAAGAACGCAGACGGCTTAGAGAAGCCTTTTTTAAGCGTGTTGAAGATGATATAAGGATTGAAAAAGAACGTCAAGAGCAGGAAGAACGCCAGGCAAAAGAACAATTCCTTGCAGTAAAGAACCGTCTGAAAGAGAGGGAAAAGGCAGAGAGGGAAGAACAGGAAAAAATAATAAGGACACTTATGGAAGAACTGAATTCTCTAGTTGGATTAAAGGATGTCAAAGGGGAGATACAGTCACTTGCAAATCTTATCAAAATAAGGAAATTACGTGAAAAGATGAAGATGCCTGTTATGGATATGTCTTACCATATGGTATTTACTGGAAGTCCAGGAACTGGCAAGACAACGGTTGCACGTCTTGTTGGAAAGATATATAAAGCACTTGGGATACTTTCAGATGGCAAAATGATAGAAACAGACCGTTCAGGGCTTGTAGCAGGGTATGTAGGGCAGACGGCAATAAAAGTACATGAAACTGTTGAGCAGGCAATAGGAGGGGTTCTTTTTATAGATGAAGCATATTCACTTATAAATCCAGATGTGCCAAATGATTTTGGCAGTGAAGCGGTGGATGCACTGGTGAAACTTATGGAAGACCACAGGGACAATCTTGTAATAATAGTTGCAGGATATACAGAAGAAATGAAGACCTTTTTAAAAAGCAATACAGGTCTGATATCAAGGTTTAACAAGTTTATTAATTTTCCTGATTACAGCAAAGAAGAGCTTATAGAGATTATGGAGACCATGGCAGAGGATGCAGGACTGACAATCGAAGAAGGTGCTAAAGAGCGTATATTAAAACAGCTGGACAATATGAAAGAAGAAGAGTGGGAAGACTTTGGCAATGCCAGGGGAATAAGGAATATGTTTGAGAAAATTGTTATTAACCAGGCGAACAGGCTGGTCTTGCTGGATGCACCAGCAAAAGAGCAGCTTATGACGATTGTAGCGGAGGATGTTGTAAACTGACACACGTTTTATAAAGTAAATATAGATATTTTTATTATATTATGTTAAAATGCTAGTCAAAGGATGGAATATGATGGATGAGAAATATATCCGTAAATATAATTATTCCAAAGAATATGAGCCTGATATAGTAATTAAATATAAAGGAAATCTACGTATCCCATCCAAGCGGAATGCAGGCAAAGCCATGTTTGCAACATGGCTTTTGGCTGGTAAAATTTTTTAATTGCCAGAGATACATAATTTGTAAAGTATATTATTTTCAAAACATGAGCAAAATTTTAGAATTGTGGAACAAAAGTACTTGTGTGCTAAAAAATGTTGAAACTTAAAAAAGCTATTATTTGACCATAATTATATGATATGGTATAATGAAACGATTATCAAAATGTTTGTAAGAGGTGGATATGAGAGTTATAGCAGGAAAAGCGAGGGGAATAAACCTTGTTGCGCCACAAGGCAGGCATACAAGGCCAACAGCAGACAGAATAAAAGAAACTTTATTTAATATTATACAGGCAGATGTTCCAGAAAGCCGTTTCCTTGACTTATTCAGTGGAAGTGGGGGAATTGCAATAGAAGCACTTAGCAGGGGTGCAAAGGAAGCTGTTTTTGTAGATAATAACAGGGAAGCTGTATTGTGTATAAAAGAAAATATAAAAAAAGCAGGTTTCACTGCAATATCACAGGTAATGCAGGCGGAAGCAATACAAGCAATAAAAAGGTTAAGCAATACAGGCAAAGTTTTCGATATAATATTTATGGATCCGCCATATAATTATGGAATTGAAAAAGCCGTTATAGAGTTTCTTTTTAAATCACCAGTTATACAAGAAGATACTCTTATAATAGCAGAGACTTCAATACAAACGGATATATCATATATAGAAAGTTTTCCAGGCAGGCTGGAAAAGGTTAAGGAATATAAAACAAATAAGCATATATTTTTAAGGGTATAGAAATTTATAATTAAAGAGGGAAATTTATGGCAACAGCAGTTTTTCCGG
This sequence comes from Lachnospiraceae bacterium, assembly GCA_009774235.1. Classification (GTDB taxonomy): domain Bacteria; phylum Bacillota; class Clostridia; order Lachnospirales; family Lachnospiraceae; genus Butyribacter. The sequence goes on along the minus strand of VSNJ01000118.1, from coordinate 8,936 downwards.
GGAGTTTTGACCCAGTTACAATAGGGCATATGGATTTGATAAAAAGGGCTTTGGCAATTTTTGACAAGCTTGTAATAGGTGTCCTTGCCAATAGTGCTAAAAATCCATTTTTTACTGAAGAAGAGCGGGTATATATGTTAAAGGAGCTTACAAAGGACATGCCTGGAACAGAAGTAATACAGTTTAATGGCTTGCTTGTTGATTTTGTAAAAGAGACAAAGGCAGATGCAGTAATAAGGGGAATAAGAAATTCAATAGATTTTGAATATGAGCTTCCATTAGCCCAGGCTAATTACAAGCTGGATTATAAAGCAGATACTATATTCCTTGCCACATTGCCAGAACATTCATATATAAGTTCAAGTGCAGTAAGGGAACTGGTAAGATACAAAGGTGATATAAAAGGATTTGTTCCCGATGTAGTATACCAGTTTATAGTACAGAAGTTTGATTACATGATATGATGTCTATACGGCAGATAGGAGTGTACATATGCAGGTTAGCAGGATTGAACAGAAGATTGAGGATATTTATGCATTTGTGGAAAGTTGTAAAATGCAACATTTATCAACAACTAAAGTAGTTGTTCCTAAAAATGAATTATACGATTTACTGGATGATTTACGCAGGGATGTACCAGAAGAAATAAGACGCTACCAGAAAATACTCAGTCAAAGGGATGCAATTCTTGAAGATGCAGAGGCAAAAGCCAATGAAATACTTGTAGATGCCAGGGAACAGTACAGGGGAATGGTTGAGGAGCATAGTATAATGCAGCAGGCGTACCAGCAGGCGGAGCTTATGGTACAGCAGGCGACAGAGCGGGCAGAGGCAATAGTGGCAACAGCAAGGAGACAGGCAGAAGAGATTGGAAGTGGTGCAATTTATTATACAACTGATATGCTTGATATGGCAGAGAAGGTTATTGCAAGCGCTTATGAAAGTGCAGTTAGCAATTCTAATGCATTGGAGGCTGCTTTAAAGAGCCACCTTAAAACGATAAGCCAGAATAAGGCAGAACTTCTTGCCTCAAATGCACCTGAGGAAGAAGATACAGAGAAGATAAAGATGCCGCCAGGTATGGAGGATTAGTATGAAGACGAAAAATGATGTTGAAGTTATTATAAATGGCAAGCAATATACCCTTAGTGGCTATGAGAGCAGTGAATACCTGCAGAAGATAGCGACACATATCAATGAGAAGTTTGCCCTGTTTAAAGAACAGGAGGGATACAATAAACTTGACCCTGATATGAAGTATATACTGCTTGCGATAAACCTTTCTGATGATTACCACAAGGCACAGAAGTCAGCTAATGACCTGCGTATGGAAAATGAGCAGATGGGCAAGGAAATATTTGATATGAAGCATGAAATGATATCAATGCAGGCACAGATGGAAGCACTTGAAGCAAAGATGGAGGTTCTTGAAAGGGAAAAGAAGGAAGCAGAACACCAGGTTATACGTCTTGAAACAGAACTTGGTACAGTGGCAGACAAGTAAAATTATAGATAAGGGACTGGGAACCAGTCCCTTTTTACTCTGGAAGGAGGAATAATATTTGTATAATAAAGAAGAGCGGTATAAGAAAAGGATACCAGAGATACTTGCGCCAGCAGGCTCTGTTGAAAGCATGTATGCTGCAATAAATGCAGGATGTGATGCTGTATATATAGGTGGAGGACAGTTTGGAGCAAGGGCTTATGCAGATAATCCAGGCAGCAGTGAGCTTATAGATGCAATCAGATATTGCCATATCCATAATGTAAAGCTTTATATGACAGTAAATACCCTTTTAAAAGACAATGAAATAACAAGCAGCCTGTATAATTATATAAAGCCATATTATGAAGCTGGGCTTGATGCTGCAATAGTACAGGATACAGGTGTAATGTATATGCTGCATAAATGGTTTCCAGAACTTCCGTTACATGCAAGTACACAGATGACCCTTGTTATGGGGGAGAGCACAGATATATTGGAAAGGCATGGGATAACAAGGATAGTGCCTGCAAGGGAACTGTGCCTTGGGGAGCTTAAACGTATGAGAAACAGTACAGATGCGGAAATTGAAGTATTTGTACATGGTGCCCTTTGTTACTGCTATTCAGGGCAGTGCCTGTTTAGTAGTATGCTTGGCGGGAGAAGCGGCAACAGGGGCAGGTGTGCACAGCCATGCAGGCTTCCATACCATGCAGGTGCAGAAGGTGGTATTAAAGAAAATTATATTTTAAGTATGAAGGAGCTCTGTCTTCTGCCATATATAGGGGAGCTTATAGAAGCAGGTGCAGATTCATTTAAAATAGAAGGAAGAATGAAACGGCCTGCATATACAGCACTTGTAACAGCTATGTACAGGAAATATACAGATTTATATATGGAACTAGGAAGGGATGGTTATAATAAATATATAAAAAACAACCAGGAAGAAATGGAACATGATATAGAGATGCTTGCGGAAGTATATAACAGGGAAGGGTTTACACAAGGTTATCTTGAAGGCAGCAGCAGGGGCAGTAAGAAGGATATGCTTGCTTCGGTGCGTCCAAACCATGGCGGGACGTGTATTGGTGAGGTTCAGAAAACAGGAAAGGGTATATTGGAATATAAGCTTTTTAAAGATATAAATGCACAGGATGTTATTGAATTCAGGGACAGACATATGAAACCTGTATATGAATATACATCTGGCAAATCTATAAGGGCAGGAAGTATTGTAGAAGCAAAGTTTAAAAAAGGATGTATTATACATGTGAAAGACAAAGCATACAGGACAAAAAATTCAGCTTTACTTGACAATATAAAAGATATGTATATAAATACAGATAAAAAAGCTGTTATAAATGGAAGGTTTGAAGCATTACCTGGTGAAAAAGCAGTTTTTTCTATAAATAAAGATGGATGTGAGGCAGTTGTATATGGTAGTATATGCCAGCCAGCAGAGAAAAGTGCTGCATCAGAAGAATCTGTAAGAAAAAGTTTGTCACAGACAGGTGGTACAGAATTTGAGTTTGGAAATCTTGAAATTATAATAGGCAAAGGATTGTTCCTGCAGGCAGGAATGGTTAAAAATATGCGCAGGCAGGCAATTTCCATGCTTAAAGAAAATATAGCTTTAAAATATGCACGCAAGGCAGATAAAAAACTGTATAAAACCAGCCAGCATGAAACCTATAAAGAATACAGCCATGATATTATATACAAAGCATCTGTAATGACAATGGGACAGCTTGAAGCTGTTTTAAAAGAAGAAAAAATATCTGTTGTCTATATAAAGACAGAACTTTTAGATAATAAAACAATTATAAAAGCCCTGGGAATAGCAAAAACAGCAGGAAAACAGTGTTATATAGTACTTCCACGTATTTTCAGGCAGGAAACATGGGATTATGAAGAAAAGTGTATTACAGAAGGAAAAAGCATATATACGCAGGAATGGGACGGATATGTTATACAAAGTTTTGAAGAATATGTATTTTTAAAAAATATTGTATGTACAGACCCAGGCAAAATTATTACAGATACAAGCCTGTATATAATGAACAGGCCTGCCAGGAGTTTCTGGAAAGAACTTGGAGTTACCAGGTATACGTTTCCATTTGAACTTGCGCTTGAAGAAACCGGGCAGGTTACAACAGGAGTATGTATGGAAGCTGTTATATATGCACATATACCGCTTATGGTATCTGCACAATGTATGGTTAATAATGTAAAAAGTTGTAATGGCTTCCAGTATAATAAAATATATGATACAAAAGGAAGGGGGTTTATAACAGCAAATTATTGTAAATACTGTTATAATACAATTTACCAGGATATCCCACTGTATGCAAAAGATTATATTTATGATTTCTGTAATTTAGGGATATACAGTTTCAGATATGATTTTACAATAGAGAAAGCAGATACAGTGAGTAAAGTATTGAAAGGTGAGTACAACGGAGAAACCGGTACAGGGCATTATTTCAACCTTATTAAGTAAGCCACCGCTTTTTGGATGACAGGTCTGGGCTTACTGGTTTTGGCAGGTAAAACGGATTGCGGATATCATTTGGCTTTTATCAGGTAAGGAACATTGGCTTATAAAGTGGAGGCAGGAAATGAATAAAAAAGAAGCAGCAGAAAAGCTGGTAAATATATTTGGGGATATGAATGTTATAGGTGTGCTTCATTCTATAATAGTAGAAGTTTCAAAATATATTATTATAATACTATTTGCAGTTTATACATGGCACTGCTTCACAGTATTTTTTGGAAATAATAATGAAAGGAAAGAAAAAGTATATAAAAGGCAAAGAGGCATAATGTATACAATACATTTTATATGCTCTCTTGTATTATATTTAAACAGCCTTGATGTAAAAATTATAATGTATTATTTTATACAGCTGGTCTTCCTTATATTTGTGGGGAAATCATATTCATATATATATAAAGGGATGTCCAAAACTGTCCTTAATAATATGCTTATGCTTATGACGACAGGTTTTATTATGCTTGAACGCCTGGGGCATGGTTATGTTACAAGACAGATGGCATTTGCTGCTGCTATATGTTTTGCAGGGCTGTTTATACCATATATTATAGATAAATTCACTTATTTTGATAAACTTGGATGGATATATGCAGTTGTAGGCATAGTTCTTCTGGCACTTGTATTTGTAATAGGCCAGGAGAAATATGGTGCAAAAAACTGGATAATAATTGGCAGTTTTGCTTTACAGCCTTCAGAGTTTGTAAAAATAATATTTGTATTTTTTGTAGCGGCACTTTTTGCAAAATCATCTAAATTTATTGATATAGCCAAAGTAACTGTGCTGGCAGCAGTACATGTGCTTATACTTGTTGCAGAAAAGGATTTAGGAGCGGCACTTATATTTTATATAACTTATATAGTTTTATTATTTGTTGCCAGCAGGAAACCAGTGTATCTGGCAGCAGGGCTTATGGCAGGCTGTATTGCAGCAGTAGCAGCTTATAATTTATTTTCGCATGTGCAGACAAGGGTAATAGCATGGAGTGACCCATGGAGCTATATAGATACAGCTGGATACCAGGTTGCACATTCACTTTTTGCAATAGGTACAGGCGGATGGTTTGGAATGGGGCTTGGTGAGGGAATGCCAGGTGTAATCCCAGTAGCAGAAAGTGATTTTATATTTTCTGCAATTTGTGAAGAGCTTGGCTTCTTCTTTGGAATATGTATTATTCTTGTAGAAATAAGCTGTTTTATTATGTTTATAAACATATCACTTAAAATGGCAAAAAGATTTTATAAACTTGTGGCATTAGGTTTAAGTATTGAGTATATATTCCAGGTATTTCTCACAATAGGTGGTGTAACCAAGTTTATACCATCAACAGGTGTTACACTTCCACTTGTAAGTTATGGCGGAAGCTCAATAATAAGTACAGTAATTTTATTTAATATAATACAAGGCTTGTATGTATTAAATGGAGACAGGGAGGAACAGGATGGAAAGAAGGAGGCTGCCAGAAGAAAGGCACAGGATTACAGGCAGGCAGAGAGGACAGGCAGGCGCAGAAGGGCACAATAACAGAAAACTTTTACAACGTATTATGGAAGGTAGTGAAGATAGTGAAACACAAGTCCAGGCATCAAAACGTGGCAATGCCCAGATAATAATGGTAACATATTCAGTTATAATAGTATTTATGTGTATGGCTGGTTATCTTATATATTTTATGGTGCATGACAGCAGTGAAGTTATTAACAATCCATATAATAAACGCAGGAATATACTTGCAGAACGTGTGGTACGTGGAAGTATTTATTCTTCTGATGGTAAAGTGCTTGCAAAGACAGTTACTGGTGATGATGGCAGTGAGAAACGGGTATATCCATATAATGATGTGTTCTGCCATGTGGCTGGCAGGATGTCAAACAGTATGACAGGTATTGAGATGTCACAATGTTATCCGCTTCTTACATCACATTCAAATCCTCTAGGACAGCTTGTCAATACATTTAAAGGTGAGAAAAACCAGGGGGATAACGTATATACAACATTAAATGCGGAACTGCAGCAGGCTGCCTATGATGCACTTGGAAACTATAAAGGTGCTGTAGTGGCTCTTGAGCCATCTACAGGCAAGGTTCTTGCAATGGTTTCAAAACCAGGATATAACCCTAATACAGTGGAAGAAGACTGGGACAGGCTTGTAGAAGACGAGGAATCACAGTCGGCACTGGTAAACAGGGCTACGCAGGGGCTTTATCCGCCAGGTTCTACATTTAAAGTGCTGACAGCTATAGAGTATATTCTTGAAAACCCGTCCTTATACCAGAATTATTCGTATAAATGTGAAGGCTCAGATTCATTTGAGGGCAATATTATTAACTGTTATAACAATGAGAAACATGGAGAACTTAATTTAAGCAATTCACTTGCCAAATCATGTAATGCTTCATTTGCCAATATAGGCCTGTCACTTGATATAAATTCATTTAATAAATTGTGTGGGAAATTTATGTTTAACAAGAAGCTTCCTGTTAAATTTGAATATAACAGAAGTAAATTCCTGCTTAATAAAAAATCTGGTACAGCTGAACTTATGCAGACAGTTATAGGCCAGGGAAAAACTACAATTACACCATTACAGAATGCAATGATAGCAGCTACAATAGCCAATGGTGGTGAAATGATGGTACCTTATGTAACAGACCATACAGAAAATGAAGCAGGACAAGTAGTAAAGTCTTATAAACCAGTTTCAAATGGGAAAATTATTAGTGAGGAAGTGGCAGGAATTATTGGGAAATTTATGCAGGCAGTAGTTGAAAAAGGGACAGGCTCTTCGCTAAATGGGTTTTCATACCATGTAGCTGGTAAGACAGGTTCAGCAGAATTTGATTCTGAGGGGACTTCACATGCATGGTTTATTGGGTATGCACCTGCCAAAAAACCTAAAATAGCTGTAAGTATAGTAGTGGAAGGTGCAGGGACAGGAAGCCAGTATGCAGTGCCTGTTGCAAAGGAAATGTTCCGGAGGTATCTTGGAAATTAAAACATATGTAGTTTACAATACACATAACCATAATAATCCATTATACCGCATTTTATGTGCCTCAAATAGTATAACGGATAAGTCCATTTTGGAAAAATAACTGGTAAACTTGAACAATTAATTGTAATGGTTTATAATATATTTGGCAGTTGTACACAAATTATATTGGGAAAAACCAAGACGAGAGGTGTTTATTTTGAAGAAAAAAGTGGTGTTTTTAGTCTAAAGTACCAGGTTATAGGTATTGTAGTAGCTATTGTAATATTTATTGCTATTATTTATAGAATATTTTCTGTATATGAAACAAGAAAAACCTGGAAAAACTTACAGGGCTTAATACCAGTCTTACAGGGGAACTAGGTAAATTTAATATATAAGTCCAGTGAATGGATGGTTGCAAATAATTTTAAAAAGAGGTATACTATATCAGATATGTTCACACCAACCAGGAGGATTTGCAATGATTGAGGCAATTAGTTGTGGCGGTGTGGTAATTTTCAGAGGAAAGATTTTGCTACTGTACAAAAATTATAGAAATCGTTATGAAGGATGGGTTCTTCCAAAAGGAACTGTTGAAGAGGGTGAGGAATATAATGAAACTGCACTAAGGGAAGTACGTGAGGAAACCGGAGTATCGGCGAATATAATTAAATATGTTGGCAAGAGCCAGTATAGTTTTAATACACCAGACGATATAGTAATAAAGGATGTCCACTGGTATCTTATGATGGCTGACAGTTATTATAGCAAACCACAGCGCGAGGAATATTTTGAAGATTCAGGATATTACAAATACCATGAAGCATATCATTTGTTGAAATTTTCAAATGAGAAGCAGATGCTTGAGAAAGCATATGGGGAATATATTGATTTGAAAAAAGGGAATTTGTGGGGTAACCGTAAATATTTTTAGATTATATGGTACTTTTAGGCATATGGTGTCATAAAAAAAATTTGATAAGTTTCAATTTACTTGACACCATTACCCAAAAGATATATAATCTATTATAAGAGTTGTAGTCAAGCAGGGCTGACTAAAGAAAAACGAAGTTTCTATAAGTTCCGTATATTTAGCTAGGATGGATTTATGGACTGGTTCATTATGGCTGGAGCTTGATAATAATTTATGCAAGGGAGAATGACCATGGGAAATAATATTTTAATAGTTGATGATGCAGCGTTCATGCGAATGATGGTAAAAGATATTTTAACAAAAGGTGGTTATAATGTAGTAGGTGAAGCTGAAAATGGTGTTGTTGCAGTACAGAAGTACAGCGAATTAAAGCCAGATCTTGTTACACTTGATATTACAATGCCAGAGATGGATGGTATACAGGCTCTTAAGAAGATAAAGGAAGTTGATGCTGGGGCTAACGTTATTATGTGTTCTGCTATGGGACAGCAGGCAATGGTTATTGAAGCTATCCAGAACGGGGCAAAGGACTTTATAGTTAAACCATTCCAAGCTGACAGGGTTTTGGAAGCTGTTCAGAAAGTTATTGGTTAGTATCCATTACATATTTATAAAGATACAGATATATTTTTGATATGTGGACGCAGACATAGGTAGGCAGTGCGTTGGTATTGCCTTGATAAGGGTTGTTTTGTAATTCTTATCAATTCCTTTCGGAATTACAGCATTTTCTATTAAATAGTAAAGGTATAAGGCGGCATTTGTACTTATACCTTTTTTGTATAACAGGGCAGCAGTATAAATCAATTCTGTCTGGAACCGGTTTATGGTTATTACTGGTATATTCTTATATATTGTAGAAAGAAAAAACTCTTTAATTTATAATATAAATTAAAGAGTTTTTTAGTGCCGCTGATGGGACTCGAACCCATATGGTTTCCCGTGCGATTTTGAGTCGCATGCGTCTGCCAGTTCCGCCACAGCGGCATAAAT
>VSNJ01000117.1 GCA_009774235.1 Lachnospiraceae bacterium | reverse complement strand
AAATACAAGATATAGTTTTTAATAAAATAAATTTTTCTATATCTTGCATAATAATCCCCATGCCGCACCTTTTGCGGCTCAAATAGCATAGCAGTCCAAGCCTGCTTTAGAAAAACGCTGTTTCTGCGTCTTTCTTGATACAACACCCCTGCTTTTTTTATATCCTAAACCAATACCTGTCTGGAAAGTGCTGGTACATCCAGTCAAACCCAGCCATGCACAGTGCAAACACTACAAGCATCATTACAATTATAATTGCTGCAAAATCATACTTATATTGGAGCTGTTTCTGGTGCAATGCATAATAAAGGACTTCCCCGCCAAGCAGTATAAGTATCACTGGCCACAACTCAAATATAAAATAATATTCCATTCCTTTAAAAAACATATGCAATAAAAACAAGACTCCAAAAACCAGCAGCACCACTCCTAAAGTAAAAGTACCTACCCGTCTTTCCCTCATCTTACCCCTCCGTTCCAAAACATTAATATCCTGAATTCTATAAAACATCCTTGTCTGTCTTAGAATATTCATCATTATTATCAAGCTGTATTTTCTTACCTTTTATAAGATATAATCCTGCTAATATTATTACTGCTGCAAATACAAATCTTGGAAAATAATCAAAAATTATCTCTGTAACCCACCAGTTATATTCCAACCCAAAAATAATCCTGAACATATAAAATACATTCTCAAGCAATATATAACATCCAGCCATTATTAATACTACTGCTGCAGGTACACGGAATTTACTTTTTGAAATTTTAAATGTTGTACTGCTATCTGTAAATAGAAAAGCATCTTCCAGTTTACTAAAATCTTCATCAGAAAGGTCATTAGTATTTAATGAATCAAAAAATGCATAAAACCATATAACTGGAAGACCAAACAAAAGCCAGTCAATATTTATTATATTTGCTAAAAATATTTCTGCAAAAAATATTGCCATAAGGCTGGTGCCACGTTTTAAAAAACCCTGGTACATCTGTCCTGCACCTGGCATAAATGATATAACAAAATTCCAGAACTTACTTTTTTTATGTGCCATAATATACCTCTTTTCTTTAATAATTTATTTAATATTATCTAAATTTAACGTTTCAGATAAATTCTGTGATATTTTAACTGATGCATCCCTGAACAAATCTAATATAGCTGAACTATTTTTTCTGTTCTCTTTTGATATTTCTTTTGTTAGTGAAAAACCCCTGTCCTTATAACTTCCATCCTCCTTTCCTGGAAATACTGGTATCACAACCATCATTACTGCTATGCTGGCAGCAAAAGTTACTTTTGCTGTATAAATCCAGAACTCTTTCCGGATTTTCTTTATACCAGCAGACATTATTTTTCTTGATGGTGAAGCAGCATAAACAGTCTTTTCAAGTATGCTGTCCTTTAAACCAGGAGGAATAAACATAAGTTCCTTCTTCTGCATCGCAGAAGCAAGCTTTCCTGCACAAAAACTGCATCCAGATATATGTTCTAATATCTTTAACTGCTCTGTCTTTGGCATTTTATCTGTTATATAATTATTTAACTGCTCTTCTGTTACATGCATTAAATTATATCCTCCTTCCTTATCTTTTTCCTAAGAAGTTCCTTTGCCCTGCGTATCTGCGTCTGTACTGTCTTCAGTTTTTTCCCTGTAACGTCTGCAATTTGTGCTGCTGTCATGCCATTACAATAATAACTTTCTGCGACTTCATTATATGGAGGTTTAAGTGTATTACAGGCTTTTAATAACTCATATCTTGTCTCCTCCTGTAAAATACCGTCCTCTGGCGGTGGTGCACATGATACGTTTTGTACAAGGACACTATCTTCTAACGGGACTGCCCGCCTGTCTGCCCGTTTCAGGTAATCAAGGCATTTATTAACTGCAACTCTTGTGACAAAGCCTCCTGGATTATTACCATCAAAACTTTCTAATGATTTATATATAGAAAGAAATGTTTCTTGTGTCATATCTTCTGCGTCAAAATAATTACCAGTCATTTTATAACAGACAGAAAAAGCCAGTTTCTCATATTTTTCAAGTATATCTATAAATTCCCTGTCCTTATCTGCCATTCTTTCCATCAAAACCATTTCACCTCTCTTAAGAACTATACCTTTTAACCTTTTGCATCCTTCTATTATATATAACGGGATAAAAAACAAAAAGTCTTCAAAACTTTAAACTTTTTTCTAAAAAATTTTTAGAAAATTATTTAAAGCCTTAAAGACATATTTTTGTAGAATTATTTGTATTTTTTTACAAGCCATTTACCTTGCTCTGATAAATCAGATGTCTTAAAGCCAGATGTTTTTGTACATGACGGAAGCAGAAGAGATGCACTTTCTGCCTTATTTGAAAGACTCCAGCATACATAACTCATTTTATAACTATCCATAAGTTTAATCCATTTATCAGCACTATCAAAATTATAAGAACCGTTGCCACTTGCTTCACATGTACCAAACTCTGTACATATTACTGGAAGTCCATTTTCCAGTGCTGTCTTAAGTTTCTCACGGTAGCTGTCCTGGTGTGTTGCAGCATAAAAATGTATTGTATACATTATATTAGAAAAACCTTTCAAAGGACTTTCAGATGCTATATCAACATCCTGTGACCATGTTGGTGTACCTGTTATTATAATTGCTTTTTTATCATTTTTACGTATTGCTTTAATTACCTTTTTTGCATATTTCTTAATATCGTTCCATGTAACTGGCCCATTTGGTTCATTACATATCTCATAGAGCACATTACTATAAGAGTTATATTTTTTACTAATTTTCTTAAAAAAGGTAACTGCTTCTTTCTGGTGTTTCTGTGGATTCTGGTCATTAAGCACATGCCAGTCAATTATTACATACATACCAAGTTTTGTTGCCGCTTTTACTCCTGTGTCTATTGTATTTAAAAGCTTCTTCCTGCTTTCATCATCTGTAACACAATAACCATTATATTCCTCTGTATACATGGCAAGACGCACTGTGTTGGCACCCCATTTATCACGGATTGTCTTAAAAGTTTCCTCTGTTACATATGGATATCCTACATCCCAGTTAATTCCATGTGTACTTACACCTTTAAGCTGTACAGGCTTGCCATTTTTATCAACAAGCTGGGTTCCTTTAACTGAAAGCCTGCCATGTGTAGCAGCAAACGAAGCAGTTGCTTCTGCTTTACAGTTATTTGGTGATATAACAGGACATAAAATATTTAATAATAAAATTACTGCCATTATATATAGTATGCCCACATGCTTTTTACTAAAATACTTATGTAGCTGCATAAAAAACCTCCAGTCCTATAATACTTTGCTTAAAAATTCTTTTAGCCTGTCATTCCCAGGGTCTTCAAAAATCTTTTCAGGAGTTCCCGCTTCTGCAATAACACCATTATTCATAAAAAATACCCTGTCTGATATTTCTTTTGCAAATCCCATTTCATGTGTAACTATCATCATTGTCATTCCACTTTCTGCAAGACTTTTGATAACTTCCAGCACTTCTCCAACCATTTCAGGGTCAAGTGCAGATGTAGGTTCATCAAAAAGCATAACCTCTGGCTCCATAGCCATTGCACGTACTATTGCAAGCCTTTGTTTCTGTCCTCCTGAAAGTTTTACAGGCTTTACATCTGCCTTATCTTTAAGACCAACCCTGTCCAGAAGCTCCATAGCTTTTTTATGTGCTGTATCTTTATCCATTTTTTTAAGAAGCACTGGTGCCATTGTAATATTATTCTCAACTGTCATATTAGGAAATACGTTAAAATGCTGGAATACCATTCCCATCTTCTGGCGGTGTATATTTATATTCACACCTTTAGCTGTAATATCTTCACCTTTGAAAAGAATACGTCCTGATGAAGGTATTTCAAGCAGGTTCATACATCTTAAAAGAGTTGACTTTCCTGAACCTGATGGTCCTATAAGGCTTACTATTTCATTCTGGTCTACTTGCTGTGTAACATCCTTAAGCACTTCCAGGCTGCCAAATTTCTTTGAAATATGTTCAAATTTAATCATTATGCACGCAGCCTCCTCTCTAAAACAGCTACAAGCTTACTAAGTGTAAATGATAACCCAAAGTATATTACACCAACTACAAATAAAGGTTCAAGTGTTAAAAATGTTGCCCCGTTAATTGTACGGTATGTAGTCATAAGGTCACCTACAAAGAATGTAGATGCAAGGGATGTTTCTTTAATATCTGTAACAAATTCATTGGCAAGGGCAGGAAGTATATTTCTCATAGCCTGTGGAAGCACAACCATGCGCAATGTCTGCACATGGTTCAGTCCAAGGCTTCTTGCTGCTTCTGTCTGTCCATGGTCAACTGATTGTATTCCTGAACGTATAATTTCTGATATATAAGCAGTTGTATTTAATACAAGCCCGACTGATACAGCAGAAAATGCAGATAAATTAATGCCAATCTCTGGAAGCAGGAACATAAATATATACAACTGTAACAAAAGTGGTGTATTACGGAATAATTCTATATATGCTGCTCCAAAGAATGATACCACCTTCTGGCTGCTCATCTTCATAAGTGCAACAAGAGTACCAAGTATTGTACCACAAGTTACTGCTATGGCAGCAAGCAGCAAGGTATATCCTATGCCCTGTATAAACAGCCCGCTGTAATCATTTACCACCCGTAGTATGTTTTCAGACATTATAACCTCCAATTATGCACTAATATTACTCTCCTATAGTTGCTAAAAGTTCCTGTGCTTCTACAAGCCAGCTATCGTACATTTTCCCATCATTAATTTCCTTGATTATTTCATTCATCTTGTCCCTAAGTTCTGTTTCACCTTTACCTACTGCCACTACAAGTTCTGCCTCATCATAAATAAATACCGGCTCTGCAATAGCCAGTGAATCATCACTTGCAACAATAGAATCTGCTACTACTTTCTGGAGTACAACTCCTGCTGCTTTCTTGGATTTAACCATCTGGATTCCATCTGTAACCTTGCTAATAAGCTGTTTCTTAGAATCTTTAAGATACTGGTCAGCAATTGTTGCCTGTGCTGAACCATTCTGTGCTGTAATTGTTTCACCATTAAAGCTTTCTGCTGTTTTATACTTATCTACATCTTCTTTATTAACTACTACAACCTGCTCTGAATCATCAAAATATGCATCTGTAAAGTCTACAGACTTCTTTCTTTCCTCTGATGGATAATATGCATTAATTGAACAATCTACCTTGCCCTGTGTAACACCAGCAAGACATGTATCAAAATCCATTGCAGATATTTCCATTTTAACACCAATCTTTTCTGCAATATATTTAATCATCTGTACATCTGCGCCCACATAAGTATCTTGTCCGCTCTTTGAAGGGTCTTCAAACTCATAAGGTGCAAAGTCAGGTGAAACCGCAACTTTAAGCACACCTGCTTCTTTAACTCTTTCAAGTGCATTACTCTTTTCTTTGCTGTCTTTGCCACATCCCGCAAGACAAAATACCATTGATGCACATAATATAACGCTTAATATTTTTTTAAATTTCATCATAATATCCTCCTGTTTTTCAATTAATTACTATATCTTGTACATAGAAAAAGCAGACACTGCCAGTTGTCTACATGTCTGCTTTTAACTTTATGATATAACTATTTAATTTTTGTTTGTACAAAATACAGACTGTAAGTAATACTATATACTAATTTATTTAGTTTGGCAAGTAAAATAGTATTATAACACGCCTGTACTATATATTTCCATACCTGTTTCCTACCAGACCTTGCCTGGAAACCAATTCCAATATTTTACACTCCCTGCTTTGTGATATATACATATCATTTCATATTGATATTACATCAAGCGCTGTCATTGCCATTGCCTTAGCTGCTATATGCAGAAGTTTCTTTGCCCCACCAGAACCTGCAACTTCAATAAAACCTTGTTCATGCACACCCGCATCTGATATATGCGTTGTACCTAGTGTTGTATAACATGTAGGACAAATATAAGATACATTACCTATATCTGTACTTTCACAGTTGTATTTATCCCCTTCCTTAAGACCTGTTATCCCAAGCTTTGCAAGGTTTGCTTCCATAAAGTTGTCCAGTTCTTTATTGTGTTTAATATCATAGAATGTATTCTGTGCCCTTTTAAACTGGAACCCTGCACCTGTCATAAGACTTGCACCTTTGCCAATATTTACAATACGTTCTACTGCTTTTTCAAGAATATCTTTATTAACAGCCCTTATAAATATCCACATTGATGAATATTCTGGTATAATATTAGGCGTCTGCCCGCCATTAGTTATTGTTTCATGGATTTTCACACCTGGTCCAAATTGCTGTCTCATTGCATTAATCCCAGCCATAACAAGATGACAGGCATCAAGTGCATTAATTCCATTTTCAGGCTCTTTTGCTGCATGTGCTGCCTTTCCATAAAATTCAAACACATAATCAGTCATTGCCAGTGCTGTTGTATTCACACAGTTTTCCCTGCCAAGATGCATCTGTAATACTGCATCAATACCATTAAATGCACCTTTCTCTGCAAGAGTAATTTTACTTCCAGATTTCTCTTCAGAAGGTGTTCCAATAAGAACAATATTTCCCTTAAACATTCCACTTATACTGGCAAGCGAAGTGGCAGCTGCCATTGTACTGCCTGCAATCCAGTTATGTCCACATGCATGTGCTGGCTGGTCATGGTTCTCCCCATATCCAGGAAGTGCATCATATTCTGCAAGAAATGCAACTGTCCTGCCTTCACCATTTCCATACTCTGCCCTGAATGAAGTTTCAATCCCCAGATACGGATATGTAACTTTAAACCCTCTTTCACGCAATTTTCCCGCCAGATACGCAGAAGATTTATACTCCTCATCACTCACCTCGGGATTATTAAATATATAGTCACTTATATCTTCTGCCCATTTTCCTATATTATCTTCCGCTTTGCATACAGCTTTCTTAACTTCTTCCATAAAATATCCTTTCACCTTATATATTATCAACTGTTATAGCTCCATCTTCCATATAACACAATATTTTAATGGTATAATTGTCCCTTAATTTTATAAACTTCAATTTCTATCTTCATTAAGCACTAATAATATTGGTAATATCTGCACTAAAATTTTATTTTACATATTACCTCTGCTATGATATGATAACTTTTAATTAAGCTTAAGATGACAGAATAATGTCATTTAGTTAATGAAACTTAGATAAATAAAACACTTATGTATGTTTGAAAATAAAAATCCCACAAAGATTATATTACTCTGGCAAATTCCAAAGTTTTACCAAAAGGCAGCTATTATAAGAGCGCTGATGCTTAAATCTGGTATTTTCAGATTTTATGCACCACTGCGCATCCCATCCAAGCGGAATGCGGCAAAGCCATGTTTGCAACATGGCTTTTGGGTGGTAAAATTTTGGAATTGCCAGAGATACAATAATTTATAAAGTATTTTATTTTCAAACACCCATAAATCTGCCATTTACAAAAGGATTGCTGGGCTAAATAACATTGTCACTAAGCGTAAACGTACCACAAAATAATTAACTGCTGCTGTCCATAAACTCTTGTACAAACTGGCAAAAATTCTAACATCTTAACCATTTGAGGAGGTATAAAATGCAATTTAAAATCACTAAACAATGGATTAAAAAATTCTTATTAATGCTTATATCCGTAACATTAATGGGATTTTCTGTTTCACTGCTTGTACTTACAGATATGGGAACTGACCCATGCTCGGCAATGAATTATGGGGTGTCTGCCAAAATTGGCATGTCATTTGGTACATACCAGCTATTACTCAATATTATATTATTAGTATTTGTAGTAATCTTTGACCGCTCACTTATAGGTACTGGTACAATAGGCAATATGGTACTGGTTGGGTATACAGCGGACTTCTGCAGCCATATATGGCGTGATATCTGCCATATTCCTGTTTCCCTTCCACTTGGTATACGCATAGGAATACTTATACCTGCCCTTATAGTTTTTGTAACTGCTGCTGCATGTTATATGAACAGTGGATGTGGAATGGCACCATATGACGCTGTATCTTTTATTATAAATGACAAACTTGAAAAAGCCACCAATAAGGACAACCTATTTAAAATTGTCCGCTTCTTTTTTGACCTGTTTGCAATGACTATTGGCATAATAACAGGAGGTGAAGCAGGGTTGATAACAGCAATTATGGTAATAACACTTGGCTGGACAGTAGATTTTATTGGCAAATTCTTTAACAAACATGGATTTCTGGCATAATACATCTATTCATATTTAACCCAGAAAGAACATCTTGAATAAATACTATCATTATCCGAAGGTGTTTCTGTAACAGAAGCATCTTCTTTTACATAATACACACTGCCTGCACTTGTCCCACTGTCTTTAAGCCAGTAACTTTTTCCTTGGTTTATAATAATATCCTTATACTTTTCATATTGTTCTTTCCCAATTATAAAGATAAGTTCTTTTTCCTTTTTCTTTCCTATATCTAACTGGTCCTGTATTACCATTGCAGACCTTTCTTCTTCACTGAACTTGTTAATATAGTCTGTATTAAGCCATTGGCACAATGTTGATTCATGCCATATATTATTTCCCTTTTCATCAAAACACTTTTTTATACCTGTACCATTTTCCAGCAATAATGCCTGGCTGCCCACCTTATCTAATAAAATCCATTCATTTTCACCATACCTTACTATAGTACCAGGTAAAGATTTCTTAATAAACTTCTTTTCTAACCCACAAGCTTTCTTATATGCATCAAGTTTATTTTGTGCTAGTTTATAATTTAATAAGGCTTTATCATAAGAACCTTTCTCTTCAAATTCTTGTGCTAAATTATAATAACACTCCTTCATATTTCCATTACCATTCAGTATACCACCAGATTTTTTATAATAATCTATAGCAGTATAATACTCATCCTTTGACTGGTAATACATACCCTGTACTAAAGGACAAAATGGTGTATTTACAAATATCACAACAGCCAGAATAATTATACAAAGTACAATTCCACGCCTTTTATATACAGCTATTGTTTCAAGCTTCCTTATTTCCTTCTGGCATATACCGATATTATCATTACACTCCTGTTTCTTATATCCAAACTTTCTTACACGCTTAAAATCTTCTGCTGCATCAGCAAAGTCACTTTTACTTTTAGCATTTTCAAGTTTTAATACAGCTTCATCAAAAATCTTTTCTGTACCATTATCTATTGCATCCTGTGCAGCTTTTATACATATTTCTTTACGTTCTGCCGAATCTTTGTAATTGCCAAGTTTATCAAACTTCTTTGCAGCATCTTCTAATGAAGACACTTCTCTTTCAAATCTTCTTACACAGTCCACAGCTTCCATTAAACTTACAGCTGAACGGTATAAGCTTTCTTCTTTAGAAAGTTTCTCTTTTTTCTTTGCCAGTTTTTTTGTCCCTGCCATATAAAGCCTCCCTTCCATAACGAGATGTCTGCTAATAACAGCCTGGATTTTACTATAACATTTTTTATCAATATGTCAACTAATCCTGTTTTTATTTAATTTTTTCAAGATTTTCTTTGGATAAAATTTTATTTATATTTAGTAAAAACAACGTAATTGCAGTTATTGCAGATATAAAATCTGATACTGGTTCTGCCAGGTATACCCCGTCTGCACCCAAAAACATTGGAAATATAATTGCAAGCGGTGTAAGCAGTATTACTTTTCTTAACATAGCTATTATAAGTGAGATTTTGGCTTGTCCAAGTGCAAGGAATGTAGGCTGTATTGCCATCTGTACTCCAAAAAGAAGCATTCCACACATAAATAAAGGCATCTTCTGGCATACAAGTTCTATTACTTCTGTATCTTCTGTAAAAACCTTTGCAAATATACCTGGAAAAACCATAACTACAACTGTACCTGCAAATGAAAAACTTCCACATACCAAAATCATCTTTTTATATGCCTGTCTTACACGCTTAAAATTCTGTGCTCCATAATTATAACTTATAACTGGCTGTACTCCCTGTGTAAACCCGCCAACTGGTGCTGAGAAAAACTGCATTACACTTTGCATTATTGTAAGTGAAGCAACATATATATCACCTCCATATTTCTGCAGCCCTCTGTTCATAACTATTGATATAAGGCTCTCTGTAGCCCTCATTACAAATGGTGATATACCTAATGAAAATATAGGTTTTATTATTTTAAAATCAGGTTTCATATATTTAAACCTGATTCTTAAAAGTGCTTTTTTACTTGTAAGAAAATATATTACCCATATAGCAGAAAGGCCTTGTGAAATAACAGTAGCTATTGCTGCACCTTTTACTTCCATATTAAATACAAATATAAATAATGGGTCAAGAATTATATTCACAATAGCACCAACAAGCACAGAACCCATTGCTACACCTGGATTTCCTTGTGCTATAATATAAGTATTAAGCCCAAGTGCAATTTCTACAAATATTGTTCCCACCAGATACCATGATAAATATATGCTTGCATACGAAATAGTTGCGTCACTTGCACCAAATGCATAAAGTAAGGGCTTCTGCCATATATAAAATACCAGCATAAGGATAATTGTAAATAATACAAGAAGAAATGTACCATTACCTAATATTTTCTCTGCATGGTCTTTATCACCTTTGCCAAGCCATATTGAAGAAAGTGGTGCTCCTCCCTGTCCTACAAACGCTGAAAATGCCGATATAAATACAACTATTGGCAAAGCTACTCCTACACCTGTAAGTGCACTGGCACTGGCACCTGGTATATGCCCTATATATATACGGTCTACAATATTATAAAGTATATTTATTATTTGTGCCACTATTGTAGGAACCGCCATTTTAAACATTAGTTTATTTAAACTGCCTTCCCCAAGTGCTTTCTCATTTATTACAGACATTAATTTATCCTCCTGCAATGGTTATTTAATAATTTCCTGGACAAAACATGATATATCTGCCTTTTTATTAAACCTTTCTTTTATATAACAAATATGAAGGTATTCTTTAGCCCTTGTCATTGCTACATAAAACATGCGTCTTTCTTCCTCTATGTCATCATCAAGTACAGCTTTATTATGTGGAATAATCCCATCATTAGCATCCGGGATAAATACACAACTGTATTCAAGTCCTTTTGCCCCATGCATGGTAAGTATAATAGCGAAATCCCCCTCCTGCTCTTGTCCATCTGTCATAGCCCTGCTTTTGCCTGCCTGCTCTTTTAATTCTTCACCATATAGCTTAATATATTCAAACCATGCATCAAAACTTTTCTGTTCTTTTGCTTCCTCCTGGATTTCATCAAGAATCAGCAAAAGGTCATCAGCACGTATTCCTTTGTTATCTGCATACTCTTTTATATAATCATCATATCCTATTCCTTTTCTTATAAAATTAATTGCAGCAAATGGCTTTAAGTTTGCCAGGAAATGCAAATCACTTTTAAACTGTTCTATCCTGCTTAACATCCATACTTTATCTTCATAAAAAGACTCAAGCTCCTCTAAATCAACATATGGGTCTGAAAATGCATTTCTATGTACATATCTTACAGGTCTGTTTATTATTCTTAAAAACAATGCACGCTCCCTGTCACCCAGGGCTATCCTTATATATGCAAGTATATCTTTTGCAATCCAGTGCTCATATATATTAGGTATCCGTTCTTTCATCACAAATGGTATATTATATTCCATTAGCTTTGAAGCAAGTGCACGTGCCTGTATATTAGTGCGGAACAATACAGCAATTTCACTATATGGAATACCATTACTCCTGTACTCAATAATTTTCCTGCATATATAGTCATTTTCATCTGTAAGCCCGTTAAATTCCTTTATATCTACAGACCTGTTATCTTTTCCAGATGAAACCAGCTTTTTTGCAATCCTGTTTTTATTATGTTTTATAAGACAGCTTGCTGCTTTTACAATCTGAGGGCTGCATCTGTAATTTATGTTAAGTGTATATTTTTCTGCATTTTTATAATCTTTTAAGAACTGTTTCATAATATCAGGCTTCGCCCCACGGAAGCTGTATATTGACTGGTCATCATCACCAACAATAAATATATTATTTTCAGGATATGCCAGAAGTTTTATTACATCATATTGTACACGGTTAATATCCTGGAACTCATCTACCAGTATAAATGGATACTGTTTGTGCCACATATTTAATATATCTTTACGCTGTGATAAAAGCTCATAACAGTATACAAGCATATCATCAAAATCAATAAGTCTTTGTTTTACCAGTATATCCTGGTATTTATTATATATTTTCCTAAATGTATCTTTGGGACAGTTAATTGAATAATAGTGTTCTAAATCTATCCTGCCTCCTTTTACCATGCTTATTTCTGCTTCTATATCATTTAAAAATTCATTCTCATCTTGTATATCAATATCAAATCCTGACACAATTTCCCTTAATATATTTCTTTTAACATTATCATGTACTATATTATCTGATGTATAATTATAAGCAATTTTTAATATTGTAAAAAAAATTGCATGAAATGTACCAAATTGTACTTTACCTGCATTATTTCCCATTAATGCCTGGTAACGTCTCTTCATTTCAACAGCAGCAGCCTTTGTAAATGTAATTACAAGTATATTTGATGGATTAACCTGGTGTTCCTGTACCAGATAACGTATGCGTTCCGTTATAACACGGGTTTTGCCAGACCCAGGTGTACCTAATACAAGACATGGTCCTTTAAAATGCTTTGCCGCCTTTTTCTGTTCACTATTAAGATTAAACATTATATATATTACCCTTCATAAAATATTATAGAAAAAAAGCTTTTGCTATATAAGTTATAATTATAACCTATATAGCAAAAGCTTTTGTTACTTATATCTTCAAAACTGTATACTGTATCCAGATTTACATAATATATGCATATTTACCTTGGTCAAGCCCACGGCCTATTAGTGACAGCCAGCTGAACACTTTGCAGTGCTTACACTCCTGCCCTATCTACCTCGTCGTCTTCAAGGG
>VSNJ01000116.1 GCA_009774235.1 Lachnospiraceae bacterium | reverse complement strand
TCCCATATGGTATATTGTGAAGAATTTGTTTCTGTACATAATAACTGCCAGTTTGAAGATTTTAAAAATACTTGTGGTTTACAAGTTAAAAAGGTTTTATTTTTAAAAACTTCTTCATTTTCTGGTTCTTTATTTATTGATTCTTTACTGGATTCCCATCCTAATATATTATATCTTGGAATTTCAGGCTGGAGCCTTAATATTTGGTATATTATTAAAAGTGTAATTAAAGAACCTGAAGAAACTTTAACAGAAGCAATTATATCTAAGATTAGTGAGTGTGCTGGTAATGTAGTATTAAAGCTAGAAGATTATAAGAGTATTCTAAAAAAATATATAAAACCTGGAAAAGAATATTCTGAAAGAGATTTATTTTTAATAATTCATTTAGTAAATTATGAATTATTATATGGCAATATTCCTAAAGGTGAAGCAATTATTTATATGGATATACATGAAAATATGATAATGCGTAATAGTATTTTTAAATGGCTTGAACAAATGGGATTTGAAGTTATATTGTTAGAAATGCTACGTAATCCATATAAACGTTTTGGTTCTGCAATTAAATGGGAACGGGGTATAAACCAGGGAACAATAAATTCTAGTATTATTTATTTTCTATTATATATGATGTCTGGCAGTACTATGGATGAAATTGAAAGAAAATATGATATTATCAGAATACGTTTTGAAGACTTGAAAACTAATCCAGAACAAATATTAGAAAAGTTATGTCATATATTGGAAATTCCTTGGAGTAATACTCTTCTTCAAACAACTTTATCTGGCAAGGAAAGTGTATATGTTTCTAATGGGGAAAAAATTACAGGTTTTGATTTAAAGCCAGTCTATCATACATATGATGAATATTTTGATACTTTTGATAAGTTTAGGCTGGATTTATTATTCAGGGAAAAAAGTAAGGCATATGGATATTCGTATATAGACAGGGACAAGTATCCTGGTACATTTGAAGAAATGGCAGGATTATTCCGTATTCCATTTTGTTTTGAAAAATATATTTCATTTAAAGATGAAGCAGATAAGGCAAGGTTTCATAAGAAAATGGAACTTTTATGTACACAGTTGTTAATTCTTGAAGAAAATAAAGATAAGTATCCAGAATATTTCCAGTTTGGTTCTTATCTGGAATTGGGGGACAGTAATGGATAAAGGTACAGTTTACTGGTTTACTGGTCTTTCTGGAGCTGGGAAAACAACAATAGGCAGGATTTTTTTTGAAAGGCTGCGCAGCCAGAAAGAAAATGCTGTTTTCCTGGACGGTGACACATTGCGTGAAGTATTTGGCAATGACCTTGGATATGGGAAAGATGACAGGTTTAAATGTGCAATGCGTTATTCAAGGCTTTGCCGCCTTCTGGCAGGGCAGGGGCAGGATGTGGTTATATGTACAATATCGATGTTCCATGAAGTACGCATATGGAACCGCCAGAATATAGAAAAGTACAAGGAAATTTATATTGAGGTACCTGCCAGTGTATTAGTGCAGCGTAACCAGAAAAACCTTTACAGCAGCGGGGAAAATGTGGTTGGCATGGACCTGGAGCCTGAACTTCCAGAGAGCCCGGATATCATTGTTATTAATGATGGCAGCCTTACGCCAGCAGAGGCAGCATGTTTTATATGGGAAAGGCCAGGCATGGAGGGGGATGGCAATGGTTAAACTTGGTACAAAGGCAGAGACTCTTGGAAGGCTCCAGGGGAAATTATCAAAGGCAGAAGTACTGCCACTTGTGTATTTTACAGCAGGTGAATGGAATGAAAATAGTGAAAATGTATGGGACAGGGTGTCATCAGGGCTGCCAGGGGAAATGTTCATTGTAAGAAGTAGTGCACTGGATGAAGATACAGCTTTAAGTTCACAGGCAGGGAAGTTTGAGTCTGTCAGTGGAGTTTCAGGGAAAGACCATTTTTTTAATGCAGTTTCAACAGTGTTAGGTTCATTTAATGACAACCACCCTGGTAACCAGGTGCTTGTACAGCCTTTATTAAAGGATGTGAAAACTTGTGGGGTTGCATTTACAGCAGACCCTAACACACTTGGGAACTACTATGTAATCAATTATGACAGTACAGGCTCTACATCTTCCATAACATCAGGTACATCAGGGAACAGCAGACTGCTTTATGTGTTCAAGGGCAGGAATACAGAGTATATAGAGGATGACATGGATAAGGTATGCCAGGCGCTTGCTGAACTTGAAAGTCTGTGTGGCCAGGATAACCTTGATGTTGAGTTTGCTATTGATAACAATGGCAGGCTGTTTATACTGCAGGTAAGGGTATTATGCCTTAAAGCTGGGATAGCGGACTATATATGGCAGGAGCAGGCGCTGGTGCTGGCAGAAAAGAAAATCAGGGAAGCGCAGCATCCAAAGCCATTTTTATGTGGAAATAAGACAATATACGGTGTAATGCCAGACTGGAACCCTGCAGAAATGATAGGTGTACGTCCAAAGCCGCTGGCACTGTCATTGTACAGGGAACTTGTAACAGACAGTATATGGGCATACCAAAGGGACAATTACGGGTACAGGAATTTAAGGAGTTTTCCATTGATGGTTAGCTTTTGTGGCCTGCCATATATAGATATAAGGGTAAGCTTTAATTCTTTTATACCAGCAGGCCTGGATGAAAAAATAAGTGAAAAACTTGTAAATTATTATATAAGCAGCCTTGAAGCTGACCCATCAAAACATGACAAAGTTGAGTTTGATATTGTATTTTCATGTTATACGCTTGACCTGCCACAACGTGCCAGGGTATTAGAAAAGAATGGTTTTACAAGTGGTGAGGTACAGCAGGTGCTGGATGCACTAAGAAACCTTACCAATAACATAATTGACCATGAAACTGGGCTGTGGCGCAGGGATTATGAAAAGATAAAAATTTTAGAAAAAAGGTATGGTGAGGTTGTTTCAAGCAGTATGACAGATATTGAAAAGATATACTGGCTTGTTGAAGACTGTAAAAGATATGGGACACTTCCTTTTGCAGGGCTTGCAAGGGCAGCATTTATTGCTGTGCAGATGCTGCAGTCAATGGTATCAGAAGGTATCATATCATGTGAAGAGTACCAGCAGTTTATGAACGGGGTAAGTACAGTGAGTTCTAATATGGGCAAGGATTTTGTACTTCTGTCAAAAGAAAGTTTCCTTGATAAATATGGCCATCTTAGACCTGGTACATATGATATTAATTCAAGAAGGTATGATGAGGCACCTGGCCTGTATTTTGACTGGGACAGCAGGGACACTCTGGATGGTGGGGATGGAAAAGACATCAATGTTTTCAGGATGTCACTTGGACAGATGCATAAGCTGGAAACAGCACTGGAAGAAAACGGGCTGGACAGTAATGTACTCAGGCTTATGGATTTTATAAAAGGCGCTATTGAAAGCAGGGAATATGGGAAATTTGTTTTTACCAGGAGTTTAAGCAGGGTAATACAGATGGCAGGCAGCCTGGGCAAAGTATATGGCATAAAAGAAGAAGACTTTGCATATGTAAGCATAAAAACGGTACAGGAAATGTATGTTTCTGTAAAGGATATGGGGGATGTATTCAGGGATGCTGTTGTTTCTGGCAAAAAGGAATACAGCCTTACAGAATCAGTTACCCTGCCACCATTGATACTAAAACCTTCTGATGTATGGCATTTTTATTACCCTGATACAGAACCAAATTATATAACACTTGGCAGTGCCAGGGGCAGTACAGTGGTTCTGGAAGGTGAGGGTACATATGGAAATATAAGTGGGAAAATAGTTTTAATTCCAAGTGCAGACCCTGGATATGACTGGATTTTTTCACATGGTATAAAAGGTTTTATAACAATGTATGGGGGAGCTAATTCACATATGGCAATCAGAGCCGGGGAACTGGGGATTCCTGCCGTAGTTGGTACTGGTGGGAAAAAGTTTGGTGAATACAGGTCAGCATCAGTGCTTGAGATTGACTGTACTGCAAAAGTTATCAGGATAGTAAGGAAGGAGAAAAAGTTAATATGAAAACAGAATGGGATTACACAGATCTGGCGGAAGCATACCTTAAGAGACCAGGATATGCACAGGATGCAATCAGTAAGATGTTTGTAACAGCAAAACTAGGAAAAGGGGATAAGGCATGTGATATAGGTGCTGGGGCGGCTCATCTTACATTGGAACTGGCAAGTTTTGGGCTGGATGTCTGTGCGGTGGAACCGAATGATGCAATGCGGAGCAATGGGATAAAAAGGACAGCACAGTACAATAATGTAAGCTGGTATGAGGGAATTGGTGAACATACAGGTATGGAGACAGGTGTTTTTAATATTGTCACATTTGGTTCTTCTTTTAATGTGTGTAACAGGCAGGAAGCATTACAAGAAAGCAAGAGGATTTTAAAACCAGGCGGGTGGTTTGCATGTATGTGGAACCACAGGAATCTGGATGACCCATTACAGATGGAAATTGAAAACATACTAAAAAAAGAAATACCAGGTTATTCATATGGAACAAGGCGTGAAGACCAGACAGACATAATAAATGCAAGTGGTTTATTTAATGAAGTGGTTTATATTGAAGGTACTGTAGTGCATGATGTCCTGGCAGAAGATTTTATTGAAGGATGGAAATCACATGGCACTGTACATAGGCAGTCAAAAGATAAATTTGATTTTATAAACCAGCAGATACGTGGTGCAGTGGAAGCAGCAGGTAGTGGATATATTAAAATCCCTTATACTACCAGGATATGGATGGCACAAGCAAAGGATAACTAAGATATGGATATAGTTTTATATACACAAAGGGTGGAAATAATAGAAAGCTATGGTGAAAGAAGAGATTGTGCAGACCAGGATATTGCAAGGTTTATCCATGCATGTGGTTTTTTGCCTGTACCAGTACCAAATATAAAAGAAATTGCAATACAAATGTTTATAAAGCTAGAACCTGCTGGTATTGTACTGACAGGAGGGAACAGCCTTGTAAAATATGGAGGGGATGCACTAGAAAGGGATGTAACAGAAAAGAGTCTTATACAGCTTTGCATTAAAAATGGTATACCTGTTTATGGATTTTGCAGAGGCATGCAGGTAATTTTAGATTATTTTGGATGTAAATTGGAAGAAGTCCAGGGGCATGTCGGAGTGCGCCATAAATTGGAAGGACCAGCAGGCAGTATGGATGTTAATAGTTTTCATAACCAGGGGTGTTTCTTACTTAAGCCACCACTTACTGCAGAAGCATGGACAAGTGATGGCGTAATAGAAGCTGCCACATGTCAGAAGTACAATGTGTTTGGTACAATGTGGCATCCAGAACGGGAAGAAGTTTTCAGGGAAGAAGACATTACAAGAATCCAGGATTTATTTAAAAAGAGGTGGTAATGTATGAAAGTAATTATTTTAGCAGCAGGGCAGGGAACAAGGTTAAGACCACTGACTGATAACTGCCCAAAATGTATGGTGGAAGTAAACGGCAAGAGCATTATAAAGAGGCAGCTTAACACAATGTATTCCTGCGGTATAAAGGAAAATGATATTACAATAGTTTCAGGATATAAAAGTGAAGTTTTAAAGGAAGGACTTAACAATACAAGTATACATTTTATAGTGAACAGGGAATATGAAACGACCAATATGGTATATTCACTTATGTGTGCCAGGGATATACTGGAAGAAAATGATGACATATTGGTTTCTTATGGGGATATTATATATAGTATTCCTGTACTTCAGGAAGTACTAGGGAATACGGAAGAAGCATCAGTAGTTGTTGATGACGGATGGTACAGTTACTGGTCAGCAAGATGTCCAGACCCGCTTGATGATGCAGAAACATTAGTAATTGACCATGAGGGCTGTCTGGCTGAAATAGGGCAGAAGACTACAAATATAAGTAAAATACAATCACAGTATATAGGGCTTATGCGTTTTAAAGGGAAAGGTCTGGAAGCCCTGCTAGAAACCAGCAGGGAAGCTTTGGAAAGGACAAAGTCTGGCAGGAAACTTTGGAGGACAGACAGAGATTATTATAAGATGTACATGACTGATTTGTTACAGGGAATGGCTGATGAAGGTTATAAGCTTAAAGCATTGCATATCCAGAGGGGATGGTATGAGATTGATGACCTGGATGATTTAAAACTAGCAGAAAAGGATATGGCAGGTAGCAGTATTTAAATTTTGTTATGTAAACTGCTGGTATTGGAGCTGTTAAAAAAGGAAGGAGATGTATTTATGTCTACACATATAACCAAGAACCGTATACTTGATTTCACAGTATCCCTTCAAGTCCAGCATAGAAGCCCAAATACAATTACCTCATATACCACTAATATCCAGAAATTAGAATTATTCCTTGGAGGCTCTGAGCTTACAAAAGAACAGATGCTGTCTTATAAACAATGGCTCTATTCCCAAGGTTTTAAACAGCGTACCATAAATGCATACCTTGCTGCTGCCAATTATTTCTGTGATGTTATGGGGTGGACAGAAATGAAAGTGGCACTGGACCCAGTTATAGAAGACAATACAGTACAAAATAAGAAGCAGATTTCCTCTGCCAGTTATAAAAAACTTGTATACACGGCAATACAGAATGACAAGGAGAGGCTTGCAATGATGGTACAGGTGCTGTGCCATATGGATTTACGTTTCTGTGAATTAGAAAAGCTTACAGCAGAGGCACTGGAAGCAGGTTTTGTGGAAGTTACCAGGAAAAATAAGCAGAAAAAAATTAAAATTCCAGATATTCTGGCAAAAGACCTTTATACATATATAAAACATGAGCATATTACATCAGGGGTTATATTCAGGACAAGCAAAGGTTTACCTGTTGACAGGTCAAATTTCCGTAAGGATATTAAAAAACTTTGCATACTTGCAGATGTAGAAGAAGAACTTGGTTCTATCCAGCATGTTAAGCATGTTGTATTAGATGAATATCCATATTATGGACTTAAAAAATGGGAATAAAAATATAGATTGCTTTCTATCTTTTTTATGTTTAAGATATCAAGTAAAACAGCATAGTAAAATAATATTATTAATAATTACTCTTCCAGAATTGTCTGGAAGTATTATAAAAGAGAGAGAATTGTTTCTATTTTTTGTAGAAAGATTTAGCTTGTTAATTGTAACTCTTAAAGTAAAAAAAATAAAAGAAAAAGCATATGTCACATATATATTTTGCAGTAATAGTGGCATATGTTTTTTTATTTGGGAATTGTATAATATTTTCTTGGTTTTTCTTTTTGTATTGTTTATTATATAATGCTTATGTAGAATATCCACATTCTTTATAAAATCATTTTCTAATTTTCCCATGTCCGTTTCACAAAAGTGGATGATAAAAATTATTGAAATTTATGAAACGGACGTATAATTTTCCAAATATTCCTTGGATATTTCTTGTAATTGTGATAAAATTTAAAATTACCAGGGTACGCAAGTATTATATGTACTTAATTATTTAACCAGATGGAGGGAGTTTATGCCAGAGAAACTACAATTATCAAGAAATAACTATAATAAAAACATATTAAATAAAAGTCTGTTAACTATAACCAGGAACAAGTTAAAAACAGCCTCATTAAAGGAAAACAAATTAAAAATAAACATACCAAAAACAAACATACCAAGAGTAAACAGGCTTTTAGCTTCCTGCCTTTTAGCAATAATGCTTATAGTTCCAGGATGTGGCAACACAAGCAGTATTGATGATTATGCAACTAATAATATAGAAAGTAATGTAACAAATGATATAACAAGTAATGTAACGGACGGTATAATAAGTGATACAACAGTCAACAGCCAGGATACAGAAAAATCCCAGCAATCTTCCAGTTCTAGTGAATCCGTCAAGGGTATTCCAAAAGAAGATATAAAAATTGGCATCCTTTACCTTGCCGACCCATCTGAAGGGGATGGATATTCATATACCCATGATTTAGGTATACAAGGCATGCAAAATAATCTTTCAATACCAGACGGGCAGATTATAAGAAAAACAAATATAGATGATACAGATAACAGCATTGCTGCTAAAGCCATTGATGAGTGTATAGAAGAGGGTTGTAACATTATATTTACAACAAGCTGGGGATATATGGATATAACAGAGCAGAAAGCGGAGCAATATCCAGATGTCTACTTTTTCCATGGAACAGGGTATAAAAGCAATGGAAAAAATTTCAGTAATTATTTTGGACGTATTTACCAGGCAAGATACTTAAGTGGAATTGTTGCAGGGATGAATACTAAATCCAATAAAATTGGTTATGTAGCTGCTATGGACTCATCTAATTCCGAAGTTACAGGTGGAATTGACGCATTTGCAATAGGGGTAGCTGCTGTAAATCCTGATGCAGCAATATATGTTAAGGTAACAAACAGCTGGTATGACCCTGTAAAGGAGAAATCAGCTTCAAGAAAACTTCTGGATATGGGATGTGATGTTATGGCACAACATTGTGACACTCCATATCCGCAGACAATGGCGCAAGAAAGAGGATGTTATGGAATAGGGTATAATTCAGATATGGAAAAAGATACACCAGACTCATGTCTGTGCAGTGTTATATGGAACTGGAGCGCTTATTATACATCAGTAGTGGAAAGTATTATAGATGGTACATATAATGGTGAAAATTATTATGGAGGAATGGAAGAAGGGCTTGTAGATATTACAAGGCTGGCGGATTTCTGTGTGGAAGGGACAGAAGAAAAAGTAGCAGAAGAAAGAGCAAAAATCCTTTCAGGTGAATTTAATGTATTTGATGGTGAAATAGAAACAAATACAGGGGAAATAGTTGGCAGCCAGGGAAGTACGCTTGATGATGGGACAATAACAGGTGGGATTAACTGGTATTATAAAAATGTCAAGGTGGCAGATTAGATAAGCTGGTATCCCGTAGGAATACACTA
This sequence comes from Lachnospiraceae bacterium, assembly GCA_009774235.1. Lineage (GTDB taxonomy): Bacteria > Bacillota > Clostridia > Lachnospirales > Lachnospiraceae > Butyribacter. The sequence continues at coordinate 4,200 of VSNJ01000116.1, read as the reverse complement.
TATTATCTGGTTCCTATTGTATGTCCGGATTATGCAGGTATACCCGGCTAATCCTCACTTTGCTTTCATAAAAATAAAAAGTAAAAGAAAATAGAAGAAAGGATAAAATGCAAACACCACTTTTTTCCTTGTTTGTGTTTGCGTCCCATATGCAAATACAATTATTTACACTTGGGGCTTGGTACAAAAAATGGACAATAAATTCAGGCTTACATTAAAGAAAAAGATACTGGCATTAACAATACTTCCTGTATTTCTGCTTGGGGCAATAGTTATTATAATGTCAGTTACAGTAGTAAAGAATTCAATGGTTAAAGAAATACGTGAGGCATTACAAAGTGCAGCAACTGCAACATTTGCGGCATATGACCAGAATCCAGGTGATTATATGCAGGCATCCAATGGGAATATATGGAAAGGCAGTTATAATATTTCCAAATCAGAAAGCCTTGTTGACAGCATAAGCCAGAAAACTGGCATGGAAGTAACATTTTTCTATGGTGACAGCCGTATAATGACTTCTGCAAAAGATAAAGAAGGGAAACGCATACTTGGTTCAAAAGCAGGTGAAAAAATCAGACATACAGTGCTTGAAGGCGGGATGGAGTATTTCAGCAGTTCAGTTTCTATAGACGGCACAATGTATTATGGATATTATATACCTGTATTCCAAAGTGGCGCAGAGAAGCCCGTTGGAATGGTATTTGTAGGTGCCAATAAAGCAGATAAAGATGCTGTAGTAGATAAAATAGTTAATATTATAATTATTACAGTATGTATAGTTATGGCATGCTGTATATTTGCTGTAATTGTATTTTCAAATTCTATTACAACTTCGGTAAAAAAAGGAATTACAGCTGTACAACAGGTTGCAACTGGCAATTTAGGTATTGAAATTGATACAAAACTAATAAAACAGCAGGACGAAACAGGTGATTTATACAGGGCTATAGAACAGCTTAAAAATGAACTGGTTAATAGTATTGAAGCAATATCAGATAATACAAAGGCTGTACTTAGTGCATCAGAAGAACTTGACAGTACAACAACAGAAACAAACCAGTCAATGCAGGAAGTAGAAATTGCTGTAAATAATATTACACAAAGTGCTTTACAACAAGCTGGTATATCAGAAACAGCATATAAGAATGTAAATGGAATGGGTAAAAAGATTGAGCAGACAGCAAATGAAATGAAAGACCTTGAAGATAATGCTGCTGCCATGCGTGTTGCAGAAGATAAAATGGCACAGATGATAAAAGAGCTTATAAACAGTAATAAACAGCTGCAGAAGCTTATTAATGAAATAGGGCGCCAGACAAAACAGACTAATGAATCTGCGCAGAAGATAAGCAATGTGACAAAGATAATTGCATCTATTGCAGAAGAAACCACACTTCTAAGCCTTAATGCAAGCATAGAGGCAGCAAGGGCTGGTGAAAGTGGAAAAGGTTTTGCAGTAGTTGCGTCACAGATACAAAAGCTTGCCAGCCAGTCTAATGAATCAAGCCAGGGAATAGAAGAAATAGTTACAGAACTTATAGAAGATTCAAACAGGGCTGTGGTTATTATGGAAAATGTAATGGAAACAATAGATATACAGTCTGGAAATATGCAGAAAACAGAAGTAATGACAGGTGAAGTTATGGAACGGCTTAATGCTTCAGTAGACAGTATGGAAGTTATAGAAAAGAGTGTGTCATATCTTGATAATGCAAGAAAGGAAATAGTAAGCACAGTATCAGAATTATCAAATATTGCGGGGCAGAATGCTGCTGTTACACAGGAAGTAAGTGCGTCAACAGATGTACTTGCAGAGCATTCAAAACATGTTGCTGCTAATATGGAGGAACTTCGTAATATAGCAGGTAACCTTAAAGAAAGCATAGGGCATTTCAGGGTATAAAAACAGTGCAGAAAAGGGGATTACAATGAAATTTTTTCATTTATCAGATTTACATTTTGGAAGGCAGCTGCATGGTTATGATTTGTATGAAGAACAACATGGTTTCATTATGCAGCTTGCCAGATATTTAGAAGAAGAAAAGCCTGATGCAGTGCTGGTATCAGGTGATATATATGATAAAGCAGTGCCTGCTGGACAGGCTGTGACATTGCTTGATGAGTTTCTTACATCATTAAATAACGTGCCAGCTTTTATAATTGCAGGAAACCATGATTCAGCAGAAAGATTAAAATATGGCAGGAGTTTTCTTGAAAAACACAATATTTACATATCAGTCCTGCCACCACAGAATGAAGAAGAAAGACTTAAAAAAATTGTTTTAAAAGACGAATATGGAAATGTATGTTTTTATATGCTGCCATTTTTAAAGCCTGGCATGGTGCGCCATTTTATGCCTGGTGAGGCAGCAGAAGGAGAAGAAGCAATAATTAAGGCATTACTTAAAAAAGAAGAAATTGACCAGACAGCCAGAAATATAATTCTGTCACACCAGTTTTACAAAAATGGAAACAATATGCCAGAAAGATGTGATTCGGAACAGAAGACGGTTTCTGTAGGTGGTACAGATGCAGTTGATATTTCAGTATTACAGGATTTTGATTATGCTGCACTTGGGCATATACACAGCACACAGCCAGTTGGAGAGGAAAAGTACAGGTATTGTGGGACACCGCTTAAATATTCAGTAAGTGAGGCAGGACAGGAGAAAAGCATAACTGTAGTTTCAATGGGTGCTAAAGAGGATGGCATAAATATAAAAACACTGCCTGTTAAAGCTGTACATAATGTATTAAAACTGCGTGGGCATCTTAAAGATATTATTGCACTGGCAAGTGAAGAAAACAGGCAGGATTATATAAGTATTACGCTTACTGATGATGATATACCAGAGATGGTAAAAGACCAGCTTGAGGCATACTTTGATAATATACTTGAAATTATAGCTGATAATACAAGGACAAGGCAGATATTAAGTGAAGATGTGGCAGACTTTAAGGAACTGTCACCTTATGAAGCATTTGAAGCATTCTTTAAAGAAACAGCAGGCCGTGAAATGGATGGACAGGAAAGCCTGCTTATACAGGAAATTATAGAAGAAGCTGCCAGTAAAATATCTTAAGCGTAAAGTTATAAGTAATTATCAAGGCTTTATACTTTATTATCACTAAAACAGGCAGCTGTAACTTATGGAGGTGGTTTAAGTACAATGAAACCAGTTAAACTTATCATGTCCGCATTTGGTTCATATGGCGGTACTGAAGTAATAGAATTTGATAAAATACAAAATGGGCTTTTCCTTATAGCTGGTGATACAGGAGCAGGGAAATCAACTATATTTGACGCTATAATGTTTGCGTTGTATGATACAATGAGCGGCAAAGAGAGAAAAAGCATTATGATGAGAAGTGAATATGCCTCTGATAACATGGAAACATATGTGGAATATACATTTAGTTATGGCAGCAGCATATATACAATAAAAAGATTTCCTGCATATGTAAGAAAAAGTAAGCGCAGGAATAAAGATGGACAATATAATATTATAAGGCAGCAGGGTAAAGTTGAGCTTACAATGCCTGATGGCACAGCCTATAATGGTAAAATTGCACAGGTAAACCAGAAAATAGAGGAAATCACAGGGCTTACTGCAGAACAGTTCAATAAAATTGCACTTATTGCGCAGGGAGAATTCCAGGAACTTGTTATGGACAGGACAGGTAAACGTAAAGAAATATTCCGCCAGATTTTTTCAACACAAATTTATGGTGATATAGAAGATATCATATTTAAAAGATATAAAGCAGAAGCCTCACAGATAAAATATAATTCTACAAAACTTGAAGAACTTGTAAAAGGTATAGACTTCCAGGAAGACAGCCCATATAAAGAAGATTTTAACATTGCATTTGAAAGAAAAGATACAGAACCGGACAGGCTTCCAGATATAATGAGGGCTGAAACCAGCCGCCTTAAAGATATATATAATGGTAAACAGAATTTATATATAGAAAAAGAAACAGAATATAAAAAGTTAAACAATTATATAACAAAATGAAAAGAAAAAAATAAACTTATAGACAGGCTTCTGGAATTTGAAAAACAAAAAGAAAAACTTTCAAGTTTAAAAGAAGATATTGAAAATAAGATTATAGTATTGGGGCTTGCTAGAAAAGCAGAGAAAGTTTTGTTTGCAGAGAAGAATTATAATAATAGGAAAGAGGAGTGTACAAAAG
>VSNJ01000115.1 GCA_009774235.1 Lachnospiraceae bacterium | reverse complement strand
GTTTTTATATAATTCAAAAAATAAAGAAACCCAAAAATGTTATTTCTTGATAACCATCTGCCAGTATGGTATATTGTAACTAAAAATATTGTATTACAATAAATACTTATTCCTGTTGTACAGAAAGGTGTTGTTTAATATGAAAAAGAAGTTCAATGTTACAGGATTATGTGTACCAGAAAAACATTATATGGTAATACTTGATAAATGCCTTGATGAAATACACCGGCTTATAGATGATGGTGCTTATTTTACAATAAACAGGGCACGTCAATATGGCAAAACTACCACTTTAAATATGCTGTCTAAGATGTTATCAAAAGATTATCTTATTATAAACCTTGATTTCCAGGCACTTGATACAGCCAAATCCGCTGACAGCAATACTTTTTCCCTGGCATTTGCAGAATATTTTTTAAATGAAATGTATTCTTTAGGACAACAGTATACAGGCAAACTTAATGAATTACAGATGGCTCTTGAAACAATAATTAAAGAACGGGACAAGTCATTTACTTTATATGAATTATTTAAATATTTGTCAGCAATTTGCGAAAACGCCCCAATGCCAGTGGTTCTTATAATTGATGAAACCGACAGTGCTGAATATATTTACACCTTGGTATCCCTGTATCTATAGAAATTTGTACAGCGCAAGATTCCTTGGATTTTAAGCATCTTAATAATAGTTTTTTAAAAATGACTATTTGAATAGTAAAAAATCATTGACTATATATGACTATTGTGATAGTATAAAGATGTAACCACTATTGCAATAGTCATTTTGGAGGAAATTATGGAAATAAAACTCTTTGATTCAGAACTGAAGGTTATGGAAATATTGTGGAGAGAGGGTGATTTAACTGCTGGACAGATTGCCAGTATACTAAAAGAAGAAACTGGCTGGAACAGGAACACTACATATACAGTTATTAAAAAGTGTATAGATAAAGGTGCAATAGAACGTATTGAACCAAAGTTTATCTGTAAAGCACTTATTTCTAAAGAAGATGTCCAGGCATATGAAACAGAGGAACTTGTTGAAAGGATGTTTAATGGTTCTAAGAAACAGTTTTTTGCTGCTTTATTATCAGGGCAGACTTTAACCCCTGATGAAATCCAGGAACTAAAAGATATGGCAAACCAGATAAAGTGAGGTAAAAATTATGCTGTTAAAAACCAGCTTGTCTGGCGGAATTCTTATATTACTGGTAATAATACTGCGGTTTCTTTTAAATGAAAAACTTCCTAAAAGAACTTTTTCACTATTATGGGATATTGTACTTTTAAGGCTGCTTATCCCATTTGACCTGCCTTTTAAATACGGTATAGCTGTGCCTGTAATAAATACTACAAGTTCCGCCAGCAATATCCATAAGGGTATTATTAAATTACCAGCTGGAACAGAAAACCCTTTTCCTTCCCAGGCAGTTAATAATACAAATAACATTAACATACCAGTGCTTATCTGGATAACAGTTATGATAATATTACTTATCATTTTTACATTCTTGTATTTAAAAGAATACAGGAAAATACAAGAAGCCCTGCCTTTATCTTTAACCCAGGCAAATTATTTAAGACAACTTGCAGATATCCCATTAAAAACTGGCCTGTTAGTTTCAGACAGGATTGCTACACCTTTAACTTTTGGGATATTACATCCTAAAATTGTTTTTCCAAAATTGTTTAAAACAGAAAAAAGCATTTATCTAAAATACATTATTATACATGAACTTATCCATATCAAAAGAGCTGATAACCTGCGTAAAATTATACTATTATCTGCTGTATGTATACACTGGTTTAACCCATTAGTATGGATAATGTATATTTTATTTAACCATGACCTGGAGTTATCATGTGATGAAAAAGTGCTTTCTGTCTTTGGAAGCAATGCAAAAAAAGATTATGCGCTGGCACTTATAAACTTTGCAGAAAACCAATATAAATTAAGTTTCTTTTCTAACGGATTTGGAAAGAAACCTGTACAAGAAAGGATTGAGGCAATTATGAAGTATAAAAAAGCAACTATCTCCAGCGCAGTATGTGCTGCAATTATATTAGGCACCGCTGTAACAGTATTTGCAAAAGGGGACTCTGGAAATAACAACAATGTTACTATACAAAAAAGTACTAATGCTGCCAGCTATGAAAATACAGAAGAACCAGATAACCTCTATGGTTTTGTTGGTAAAGAAGATTTCAAAGAATATGAAAAATATGGCCTGTCATATGATGAAAGCTCTGGCCACATTATGTATAATGGTAAAGTAGTTGGATATTTCCATGACCAGAAAGATAAAAATGGCACTACACATATTACTGATGAAACTGGTGAAACAGGAATCAGGGTAATAAGAAATTCTGATAATGAAATTACTGGCCTTAAAGAAGTTGAAATTCCAGAAAATACACCTGTTACAGAAATTAATATTGACAGCACGTCAGATAATATGGAGGAAAATGGTCAAAGCAGCTCATCATATTCTTTTACAATAACAGATGGCATAGAAAATCCTGGAAATAATACAGATGTAGATTATGCAAGCTCTGAAAATAATGAAGATGACAGCCAGACATTAGAAAAATTTAAAAAATATGGAATAACTTATAACAAATCTTTAAATATATGGCAGTATAAAGGAAAAAATATTGCAGGGTTTATAGCTTATACACTTGATAACTTCCATCTTGACAGTAAATCTGGCACATATATTGGTACTACTGGTACTGATATATATTTAAATGAATCAATTACTAAAGATGGAATATATCTTGTTATTGATAAAGATTCTTTAAAAGAAATTACAGAAAAAGAATTTAATAAAATAATTGAAGAATAAAATATTTTAAACTTATATCAGGCTTTCCAGAATATTTAATAAAAAAACCTAATTGCTTTTATAAACATGATATAATAATATATACTGACAGAAGGGAAACACTCCATAAGAAAGTTGTTTCCCTTCTGCGTTGTAACCATTTAAATGGTATTCCCAGTACATATTGCCTGCCGGCAGGCATTGGCAGCTTGCCCGCTTGTAATAAACTATATTATTCCAACAAGCGTTTTACAAATCATTACAAGGTCATAACGGATTCCTTCACGGCTCCGCCAGCTTCTATTGCTCCATTCATCCTTGGAAACATCATCACCACCATATATTAATGCACCATATTTAAATTTACACAGAGATTATATTGCGCTGGCAATTTCCAAATGTTTTACCATAAAGCAGCTGTTTGGAGACGCTGGTGCTTAAGTCCTGTATTTTAGGACTTTATGCACCACTGCGTATCCATCCAAGCGCAATGCAGGCAAAGCCATGTTGCAAACATGGCTTTTTGTTGGTAAAATTTTGGAATTGCCAGCACCACATAACTTGTAACTTTAAAATTTGTGCCCCTGTTTACCCAGCACAGTTTATCTCTACCACCACAGACTGGAAATCCCCTCTTAATGGTTTCATTATATATCCCACATTCATAAGGGTACTTCCAAGATATTCCATATCATCCACAATATACTTTTTATCTGAAGCCAGCCCGCATAACTTAATCTTTTTATTTAACACATTAGAATCTGTCACTACCTGCACATACACAAGGACGGCTTTGTTTTTATCTTTTGATACAACCATATAACTATCATACCTGCCATTCTCCCTGAATGATGCAATCCTGTAATAATCACCCGTCTGTATAAGGTTTCTATACTTCTTATACTTTTCAATTTGTGCTGGTATAAGGTTACGCTCTTCCTCTGCAATACGTGTTACATCCAGCTCATATCCAAATGTACCAGTAAGCGCAACATCTGCACGTGTATCAAAAGGAGTTATCCTTCCATTAACATGGTTAGGGCTGTCTGCCACATGTGTGCCTGTTGTTGAAAGCGGATAAATAAGGTGTGTACCCTCTTGTATCATAAGCCTTTCAACTGGGTCTGCATTATCAGAACACCATATCTGGGGACTGTAATAAAGCATACCTGCATCAAACCTTGCACCACCACCTGAGCAGTTTTCAAGTAAAAGGTCTGGAAAATCATTAACAAGCCTTTCCTGGAGCTCATAGAGAGCAAGTACATGCCTGTGCATTACTTCCCCCTGCCTGTCTGCTGGAAGTGACAAGCTTGCTGCCTCTGCTATTGGCCTGTTCATATCCCATTTTACATATTCAATATTAGCTGATTCAAGTATATCATGCAGCCTTCCATATATATAATCAACAACCTCATGCCTGCTGAAATCAAGTACATACTGTGTCCTGCAAAGACCTGGCTCCCTTCCATCCAGTGCAAGTGCCCATTCAGGATGGCTTCTGTATAAATCAGAATCTGGGGAAATCATTTCTGGCTCAAACCAGATTCCAAACTTCATTCCAAGTGCATTTACCCTGTCCACCAGCTTCTTAAGCCCGCCTTTAAGCTTCTCTTCATTGACATACCAGTCCCCAAGGCTGCTGTTATCAGCATTTCTATGCCCGAACCAGCCATCATCCATAACAAGCATGTCTATTCCAAGCTTTGAAGCTTCTTCTGCAATCTGGACCAGCTTATCATCATTAAAATCAAAGTAAGTTGCTTCCCAGTTATTAATAAGGACTGGGCGTTCTGCTTCCACCCATTTTGAAGGCAGTATATATTTACGGAAAAAGTCATGGAAATTATTTGTCATTCCATTAGTACTTTTACATGAATACTGCATAATAACCTCTGGCATTTCAAAGCACTGTCCACTCTCCAGCTTCCATGTAAAATGTTCAGGATGTATTCCTATACTCATCCTTACTTTATCAAACTGGTCTTTTTGTACCCTTGCAATAAAATTTCCAGAATATATAAGATTCATTGCATATACATCACCACAGTTTTCACTGCAGTTTCCTGAAAGCACTGCAATAAAAGGATGGTCCTGGTGTCCTGGCTCGCCACGGAGTGACTCTGTAACATAACTGCCATACTCTATTTTACTTCTCTGTATATGGCGTTCTCTTGCCCATGAACCATGGAGTGATAATATATCACTAACATCAGTTTCAAGGTTTAAACATGCTGACAACGCTTTTGTTATATAAAACTCTTTGCCTGATGTATTCTGGACCTTTACACTGCGTGTAATTATGTCACATTCCTCATAAACAGTATATACAAGGGTAACTTCTGCCCCAAGTGCCTCATCTGACAGCACAATATCAAGTGACATACTGCCATCACCCCTTGCAGAAGGCATGCCATCAATTTTCCTCTTCTCTGCATAAATATTATGTGATTTATATTTAAGTTCAAGACCCTCCTGTCCTGCATTATCCCTTATATTTATGCAGCTGCTGCGGAAATCCCCTGTCCCTGCAAATGGATATTCCATAGGGAACTTGTCCATAAAGCTTATCTTCTCACCAGGAACCTTTGAAGGGGTAAAAGGATGTTCACCTGTACGCATTGCATACACAAGGTCTGTTGAATCCACCTTCTTGCCATAATATATATTGCCAAGATACCCCTCTTCTGTAATCCCCATCACATAACTCGTATTATCTGTATCAAGTTTAAAAACTCTCTTGTCACCATCAAAAATAACCATTTTTCCCTCCATATGCAAATATTATTATTGTTCCATAAGGGCCTTTTTAAGTTCTTCAAGCCTGATGTCCGCATCTTCACCTGAATTTCCTTTTACACCACAATAATACTTAATCTTTGGCTCAGTGCCTGATGGACGTACACAGCACCATGCATTATCAGAAAGCTCAAAATATATTACATTTGATTCTGGAAGCGTAAGACGGCTCTCTTCTCCATCTGGTGTCTTCCTTATTCCTTTCAAATAATCACGCATTGCAAGAACTTTGTATTCTCCTATTGCCTGAGGTATCTCACTGCGCATTTTCTCCATCATATTCTTTATCTCTTCTGCACCTTTTTCACCTTTAAGTGTCAGTGTTGCCAGCCCTTCTTTATAATAACCATATTTTGCATATATTTCAAGCATTGCATCCCATAAAGTCTTATTTTGTGCTTTATAAAATGCTGCTACTTCACATAAAAGCATAACTGCTACACATGCATCCTTATCCCTTGCATAAGTACCTGCAAGACATCCATAACTTTCTTCAAGCCCAAATACATAATTATATGAATTATTTTCTTCAAAAAGCTTTATCTGCTCACCAATATATTTAAACCCTGTAAGAACTTCAACCAGTTTCACACCATATGACGCAGCAACAGCCTTTGCCATATCAGTAGTAACAATAGTTTCTACAAGTGCTGGGTTTTCTGGAAGAGTACCTGCTGTTGTGCGTTCCCTTAAAATATATTCTGCAATTAACATGCCAGACATATTTCCTGTAAAGCTTACATATTCACCTGTACTGGTATCTTTTGCATATACACCAAGCCTGTCTGCATCCGGGTCAGTTGCAAGTATAATATCTGCATCCACTTTTTTTGCAAGTTCCAGTGCAAGCTCCCATGCCTTACTATCCTCTGGATTAGGATAAGCAACCGTAGGAAATGTCCCATCTGGTGCTTCCTGCTCTGCTACAATATGCACGTTGCTGAAACCAAGTTCTTTAAGTACCCTTCTTACAGGAATATTTCCTGTACCATGCAGAGGTGTGTATACAATCTTTATACTATCTGCCACCTGGCTGATTATTTCAGGATGTATACTCTGCTTTTTAAGTTCTGCCATATATGCATTATCAACCTCTGCACCTATAATATGGTATAAGCCTTTGTTAACAGCTTCCTCTTCTGGCATAGTCTTTACTTCTTCCCATGAATTCACTTCTGATATACATTTCATAATATTTTTATCATGTGGAGGTGTAATCTGTGCACCATCTTCCCAGTACACTTTATATCCATTATATTCCCTTGGGTTATGGCTTGCAGTAACAACAATGCCTGCAATGCATCCAAGTTTCCTTACTGCAAATGAAAGCTCTGGTGTAGGCCTGAGTGACTCAAAACGGTATGTTTTAATACCATTGGCATTAAGACATAGTGCTGCTTCTTTAGAAAATTCAGGTGACATAATACGTGAATCATATGCGATTGCAACACCTTTATCTTCCCCATGCTGTGAAATAATATAATCTGCAAGACCCTGTGTAGCCTGGCGTACTGTATATATATTCATACGGTTAGTACCAGCTCCAATAACCCCTCTTAAACCACCAGTACCAAATTCCAGTTTTTTATAAAACCTGTCCCTTATTTCGTCATTATTGCCAGCAAGCCCTTTAAGCTCATTACGTGTAGCTTCATCAAAATAAACATTATTGCACCACTCATTGTAAACCTCATTATACATCATTATAAACCTCCTTAAATTATAAATAAATTTTTATTATAAAATTCTATTACCTGTAATGGAACTTATCAAGTACAGGTGAAACTACTATACAGTTAATATATGCCACCAATGCCTTGCCTATAAAAAGCCATATCCAGAATACTTTTCCAAATATCCCTGGAAAAGCAAAATACAATATAAATGGCACTGCATTGGCCAATAACATAAATACAGTCTGTGGAAAATGTGATACTGTAATTTTTATTATATTGGAAAATGTATTATCCAAAGTATTTTTATACTTTGCTATAAGCGGGAAAATATATGTAACTATAATACCCCATATAATAAAAAAAACAACACATCCCGTATACAATATACTCCTGGTCCTGCTGCCAGCCATGCCTATTATATGTAAAGCAGGCACAATCCAGACACCTGTAACAGCTAGAAGCACTGTAATCTTTGCCGCCTGGACAAAGTTAGCTTTAAATGCTTCAAAAAAACGTCTGGTTATATTGGCTTTTTTTCCTCCAGCCATTTCAAAAGCCACTGTATACAAAGCTACTGATGATGCACCAGCTGTAACCAGCGGGACACTGCATGCTATCCACAGGATATTAAGCAGTACCAGGCACGCCAGCTTTTCTGCAAATTTTCTAAATAAACTGCTATATGCAAAAATATTCCTCATAAGATTATAATTCTCCTTTTGTACAGTCAAGCGGATATCCCAAACCAACCGATTAAGAAGCAAGTATTTAAAGGGCTTACTTAATGATGTTAAATAATTAGAATAAATTTACATATAACATATAGCTAAATAAATCTACTAAATATTGTTAATAATCTTAAGTTTATTTTAACTTAATTTATTCTGATTGTCAACTTTTTTAACTTAATTTTCATCTAATAACACTTTAACCTCATTAGGTAAGCCCGCCGCTTCTTAAGTGGTTGTTTTGGACTTACCAAGATAAAAAGACAGTGCGCTGGCACTGCCTTTTCAATAATAAGTATTAATATCCTACTTTCTTGCCATCCTTTGTCATATACCCGCTTATATGCCCTGCACTGTAATCTGCCTTTTTTCTTGAAGTTGGTACTTCTGGGTCTGTAGGGTCATAATTTATTGTATAATCAACCCTTATAATTGGATTTTTGCCTAATGGACCAGGTTTTGCAGAATTACCTTTTACAATATTTACTTCAGAACCAGCTGAAGCATAATCATATATCCACTTTGCATCCGCAACAGTCATACGGATACACCCTGCAGACGCAGGCGAACCAAGCCTGTTGTAAGTTGACGGGCTAAGCGCATAATGTGACTGGCTTCCTACTGCTATTGCATGGAAATAAACATTTCCTACAATATGTGTAGCCCACCTTGCATAAACTACGCTTCCGTCAGGCTCATTCATAGTTTTTAAAGTATACTTTGTTGCTATGCCATTGCTTGATACCGAATATGAACCCAGAGGTGTATATGAAGTATCTTTATTAAGCGATGCCGCTGTACCTGTGCTGGTTACATCACGTCCTACAGAAACAGTAAATGACTTTACAGGTATTATATAAGCACTTCTCTCACGGTCATATGCATATGCTGTTACACATCCTGCTGCCCTGTTTATCTCAAGATAAAGTTTATTTCCTGTTTTTTTTAAACCAAGTATTTCTGTAAGGTCTGTGACAAGTTTATTATTTTTATAATAAAACTTGTACTCCCTGCCAGCATACGTTTCATATATCCATCCATTTTTTCCTAATTCAGATTTCTTTATTTTAAATGACTTCTGGCTTAATAAAATACTTTTGCCCCACTGCGTAGTGCCATAAGCATATACAATATAGTTCCCTTTTTCAGAATATGCCATATCTGCTATATAGACATCTTCATCTTTTGTATATACACCAAAGTATTTTTTAAAAAATGTCTTTTTTCCATTTTTTACTGAATACACATTAAACTTAACATTCTTAATATTACCTGGTATATATGCACCTGACAACTTGAACTTACATGTAGAATTTGTCTTTTTCTGTATATCTATCCTGCCCTTTTTTACTTTCAAATCAACTTTGCCTGCTTTTGACAGAACCCTTTTATTGCCAGCATTGTCAGTTACTGTTGCCTTAACAGTATATGCTTCAAGATTATAACCAACCGATTTCAATGTTATGTCTGCATAATAATATGCTGTCCCAGACTTTCTTGAAGCTGTCTTTTCACATACCAGTTTATTATCCTTATTAAAAATACTAAACTTTACTTTACCAATACCAAGTGCACTGTTAAGTGAACCTACAAACACCCTGAATGATTTTTTCTTTTCAAGTGATGCAGATTTCTTGCTTCCTACATTTGAATAAACAAGAGCCACCTGGAATTCTTCTGATGCAAGTATAACACTGTTTCTCTCTATATATTTATTTTCAAGTACCACTGCCGCATAGTATTTGCCATATGAACTGCATATTGTTGATAAATCAGTTTCCCATGTCTTTGATGTATTGGCAAGTTCCCTTTCAACACCACACATAACTGCTTTAGAAATATCTGTCTTATCTTTACCAATAACAAGCCTTACCTTATTACCTGTTCCAGGTACAGCAGAAGCATCTTCTGTCTGCGGCATGAAATCAAATGTCCTGTTAATATCATACCTGTTACCAGTAACTTTAATTTTATAAGCATCATTATGTATAGAAAAATCACATACACCTGCATCCACAACTATATTTTGTGTGCTTTCTGCTACAGCACCCATTATAAATGAAACATTATACTCTTTAAATAGATATTTTTCCAGGTCTTCCATAGAAAAAGAACCTGTATAAGTACCATTAATACAATTTGAAGCATCAAGTACAATTTTCTGTTCAAGTGCTGTCACTTTATTGTCTGTACCAGCTGGAGTACTTGTACTAGCTGGAGTATTTGTGCTGGCTGGTGCATCTGTACCAGCTGGAGTATTTGTGCTGGCTGGTGCATCTGTACCAGCTGGAGTATTTGTACTAACTGGAGCATTTGTACTAGCTGGTATGTTTGTATTAGCTGGAGCATTTGTACTAGCTGCTTTTCTTATTCCAACAGCACCGCCTGCTCCTGCATTATCTGTTGTACCATCTGTACTGCTATTTCCACCATTATCTTGTTCTGTTACATTATTATCATTATAAGTAACTTTCAGAGTCATCTCTTGTATAACATTAATATCAATACCTGTTACAGTATATGTACATACACCACTTGCACGGTCTGTACTAAGCGATGCACTGTACTCTGCTGCCTGTATCCTTATATTGCTACTAAACACAGCTAGTACCAGTGCAATGCATACTACCATAAAGAATTTATCCAATGGTCTTTTCTTTTCAACAAATCTAAACATCCTGCCACCTACTCTGCCTTTCCTTGTTTTGCAAACTTGTCCCATAAGAAGAACAACACTAAAACAAATATTAACATCTTTATACATGGTATTGCAACCCATAAAATATTACAAAAAAACACATGTTTTGCAGCTATTTTTTTACTGTCCCTGTAAAGACATACTTAAATACATTAACCGATTCTAAAGGATTGCCTTTAAAATCAAATAATGCCTGGTTATCCCATGATGAACCGCCATACCATCTTCCTGCATCTCCAGGGTCATATGAACCTGCTGATGATGTTGCCCATCCTGAACCTTTTTCCTCCCATATTTTTTTATTCTGCCTTAATACACGCTTAGAACCCTTTTCATTTTTATTGTATACCTGTACTGGTATCCATGCAGGTTCCCAATAAAATACACCAAGCCCTGTTTCACCAATACTGGCAACTGCCTGTATCACATCTGCAACAGCATCTGCCTGCCCCTGTACAGATACATCATAATCCAGTGGAAGGCGGCTGTCCCTGCCAACACTCTGCTTATGACCGTCCCCGTCTTTCAAAGTATAAACATATGAAGTTTCTGCTACCATAACTTTCTTGCCATATTCTTCTGATATATTCTTCATAACATCAGCCAGGTTTTGCGTTGTACCATGCCAGAATGGATAATATGAAGTAGCAAAAACATCATAATTTACCTGGTTATCTTCCAATATACCTGCAATAGCACCATATCTTGTTTCTGAAATATCTGTAAAATGAAGTGCCACAAGCATTTCTTTCTCCATAGTATCTGCAACATAGTACACTGCTTTGCTGCCTTCATTCATAAGCCTGCATATATTCTTCCAGTCTGTTTCACCAGCAAGCCCGTTTACAGTTTCATTCCCAATCTGCACCATTCCAACATCCACCCCGCCGTCAACCAGGCTTGTAAGGCTCCGCACAGTATATACTTCAAGTGCTTCTGCCTTTTTATCTATATCCATGTCTTTCCATGCCTTTGGTGCCTGGTATTTACCAGGGTCTGCCCAGAAATCTGAATAGTGGAAGTCTATAAGTACCCTTATGCCTGCATCTGTTGCAAGTTTACCTATTTCTATTGCTGTGTCCAAATCGTTATTGCCTCCGCCATAACAATTTCCTTCTTCATCATATGGGTTATTCCATATACGTATACGCACCCAGTTTATACCACACTCTTTAAGGAAACTAAAAAAACCTTTTTCTCCTTCTAATGGAGCATACTTAAGTTCATTACCTTCAAAGTCATAATATTTTACACCACTTTCATACTCAGATTTAATACTTGAGATATCTGCACCACATATAAAATCTTCTTTAATGCCTTCAATACGTGAAACATTTATACCTGCTTCCACAGGTTCTGTCCCCCACATACTATTAGTAACATTATCCTCTGGCTCATCTTCTACAGGAACAGCAGATACCACAGGAACAGGCGTGGCAGTGTTCTTATCTTTAATATTATCTTCCGTATTCTTTGCACATCCTGCCTGGACAACCATCAGTGCTGCACATAATAATACAACAGTTATATTTTTGCTTAATTTCTTCATACAATCCTCCTGATATGCCCTCCATAGCACATAATAGCAGCAAAACAACTCCTTTAATGCCTATACTCTATATTACAATAAATATTTAAAATATAAAAGAGGAATATCCAGAATATAAGATAATATTCAGAAATTCCTCTGTAAATTTATCCTGCTATAGAAAACACCAGCTTCTTATTGCCTGTTTTTTTCTTAATCCCTGTTCCTTCTTCCAAAAATTAAAACAAGCCTTAAAAGCTGGAGAAGTATTGCAACCATTGAAGCTACGTATGTCATTGCAGCAGCACCAAGGACTTTTCTTGCCCCGCCCAATTCATCTCCATGCAGTATATTCTGCTCTTTCAGTATTCTTAGTGCCCGTCCAGACGCATTAAATTCAACAGGAAGTGTTATAAGCTGGAAAATTACTGCAAAGCTAAAAAGTATAATGCCAACATTTACAAGAATACCATTATTTATAAAAGCACCAAGTAAAATAACAGGCCATGCAGCATTTGAACCAATATTTACTACTGGTACTATTGCATTACGTATGGTTATTGGCATATATCCTTTATTGTGCTGGATAGCATGGCCACATTCATGGGCAGCTACCCCAATGGCAGCAACAGAAGAAGAACCATACACAGAATCCGACAGACGCAGCACTTTCTCCCTTGGTGAATAGTGGTCTGTAAGGTTTCCAGCTATACGCTCAATCCTTACATCAAAAATACCTGCGTTGCTTAATATCATCTGTGCAACATCTTCTGCCCTTAGCCCTCTTGAATTATAAAGCCCCATATAACGTTTATAAGTACCATTTACATTGGCTGATGCAATCATACACAAAACTGCACCAATAATAATAAGAATATACGTACGGTCAAAATAATAAGGCATAAGTTTTAACATCCCCTTTCTTTCTGGAGCGTATTGGAAAATTAACGGACTAGCCACAATTTCCAGACACTCCCTTATATAACAGATTTTGTTAAAGATTATATCATATATAACTATATTATTAAACAAAT
>VSNJ01000114.1 GCA_009774235.1 Lachnospiraceae bacterium | reverse complement strand
AAACCTAAATCAGATTTTGGAAGTATTTTTAATAATGATAATATTGAATTATATAATAAAGGCTGGTGTTACCAGACGGAAATTATAAATTGGCCATCTGATATTTTTTTGGGGGCAGATAGTAAAGAGTATTATTTTGCATTTATTAAAGAAGAGATAAAGGAAATATTAAGAAGAAATAATAAAATAGATGGTATGTTCTTTTTTAGTTATGAAGAAGATGGAATAATATATTGGAAAATCATTGATTCTAAAATTACAGAATGTGAAGACGGGTTGTAGAGCAAAATATATTAGAATGATTGGAGAAATATGATAATAGGAAATCCATATACTTTTTCTATAATAATTGATATTGTTGATGAGTGGAATATTGATAAAAGTTTTAATAATGGACTATTATTTATTGGGGTTAATGGTGTTTTAATTCCAGACAAAATTTTAAATGCTACATTAAATGTTGAAATACCTGTGTTAATAAAAAAATTAGAAAATCCTGTGAATGATATGGAAATATTTTCTATGGAAAAAAACAAGGCATTTATTTGCATTTACAAAAAGGTTTTTTCAGATAGTCCTGATGAAACAAATTGTGGTTATGATATATCACCATGGGAATTTTTAGATAATGACTATTTTATATTTATGGTTAGTGATGAAGCCCAGGTTAGAATTTTATCTGCCAGATTAGAATATATAATAGAAGAGTCTTGTCATAATCTTGAGGAAATGGATGTTATAGATACATATATTTCAAATGCAGAATTAGGAAAAGCCGTGGAACAGTTAAAGGAATTTGATAAAAAGAACCGGTAATGTAAATTAAATAGAAAGTGTGGAGAAAATGATTTTATACAGACCTGTTGGTACAAAGGAATTAGAATTAATAAAAGAAAGTAATTATTGTAAGTTTCCGCCAAGATTACCAGAACAGCCTATTTTTTATCCAGTGTTGGATGAACGGTATGCAATAGAAATTGCGTCTGGATGGAATGTAAAATATAATGATGACCATAAAGGATATGTAACAAAGTTTGAAATTGATGATATTTATTGTAAACAGTTTGAAATTCATCAGGTTGGAGACAGGTATCATAAAGAATTATGGATTCCAGCAGAAAGATTAGAGGAATTTAATGGGCATATTATTGGGAAAATATGTATTACCGCTAAATTTCCGGGCAGCTGATTCCGGTTTACTGGATGGTTAAGCTAATACACAACAGTATTTTATCTATATTTCTAAAGCGGGGTTATACTGTTATATTATTTGTGCCGTAAAAGGTACAGTATGGAGGATTATTGTGCAAATATTAATAGAAGAATTGTATAAAAACCGGTTAATGCGTACAAATGGAGAAATAGAAAAATTTGAGAAAGCTTTAAATGAGATATCAAAAGTAGTTAAGGAAGAAGATATTCCTGGTTTATGTAAAGTATTTAATGATAATACAAGGAATGATGAAGTAATGTTTGGGTTAATACATTTGATAGAAATATTTTCATCTGAAAAAGCATTTGGTTTTATTGTTTTAGGAGTTGCTAATATGCTGGAACAAGCTTCTGGCTGGGCAAAGATTATAATATACAGATGTTTAAATGATGATTTTGCAAGAAATATGTTAAAAAATGCTGTTAATACTGCAGAACTACAAGTGCAACAGAAAATTGTATCTTTGTTAAATGTTATAAAGGAAGAGGATTTTGATAATTTTGGAATGGCTGTTAATGAAATCTTAAGTTAATAAAACTGTGTGATACATAAGAAGCCTAGCCAAAATAACAGGGAAATATCCGCTTGGCTGGTTGAGGCAGGGAATTGACTTAATTAGGACAATTAAACAATATAAGAGCAGAATTATGTATGAAGATGAAATGGCTGATGGGGTAGTAGCATTAGTAGTTTTAACAGGTTACAAGGTTGAAAGTTATAAGACATTTATTGGAATATGGGAATTAAGTAAAATTAAAAGTTTATATTGGGATTAATTATTTATATTAGTTGTAAATGGTAACTTTTGTGAAATACAGCTGGTAATTTACTTGACATTAATTAGAAAAAAGTATAGTATCATAGAATATATATTAATTATTAATTTACAATTAAATACATTTAAGGTGCCAGCAATAAGTTGCTTGGGATAGCAAGGAGCTGCTGGTGAAAAGGGAAACAGGTGAAAAACCTGTACGAACTCGTCACTGTGAAATGGAAGTTGTATACATTATGCCACTGGTATTCTGGGAAGGTTGTATATAGCTGTGTTATTAATAACAGATATTAAGTCAGGAGACCTGCCTTAAATGAAGAATTATAAACCACGAGTAACTGGATTTATTAGATAGATATAGACATTTTTTAAAGAATTCTGTTTATGTCTTTGTTTCGTATACCTAAAAACCTTCTGGCGTATTGTGGCTGGGAGGTTTTTTTATTTTGTTATAACTTACTGGAGGCCATATGCATGTACATAATAATTTTTCAATAGATTACCAGGCTTATAATTCTGCTATAAGAAACTGGAATACAGAATGTAAATTACTGTTTGCACTGGCTGCTATTATAACTGTGATTGTATCAGAAAATATTCTGGTATCTTTATATACATTTATTTTTATGGGTATTGTAAATATTTATATTGCAAAATTATCTGTAAAGGAATATCTGCATGCTATTAGAATTCCAGCTTTGTTTATACTGGCTGGAAGTATAGCTGCTGGTACAGGGGTTTCTAAAGAAGTACAAGGTATATGCTGCCTGGATATTGGATTTGCATATTTGTATGTTACAAAAGAGAGTTTGAAAGAAATGTTAGATATTGTATTAAAAGCGTTTGGAGCTGTAAGTGCAATGTACCTGGTTACTTTGTCAACGCCAGCAGGAGAGATAGTTACAGCATTTAAGAAATTGCATTTTCCTGGTATTTTTATTGAACTTATGTATCTTGTGTACAGATATATTTTTATTTTATTTGATGAAGTACATAAAATGCGTAATGCTGGCATGGCAAGGCTTGGGTATAGTAGTTTTACTGCTTCATGTAAAAGTTTCAGTATGATGCTTGGAAATCTTTTAATTGTTTCAATGAGAAATTCAAGGGTTTATTATGATGCGATGGAAGCACGGTGTTATAATGGATGTCTGGAATTTTATACAGAAAAAAGGAAATGTACAAAGTTACAGTTATCAGTAATTGTGCTGTATTTTATTCTCTTAATTGTGTTTGTATATTTTTGCAGCTTTTTTTATAATACTGGAGGAAACTAAATGGAAGAGGATTTTAATGGCATTATATTGGAAATAAAGAATTTATATTATTCTTATGATAATAGAAATAATGTTTTAAAAGATATAAACCTTTGTATAAAGAAAGGTGAAAAGATTGCTGTGCTTGGACCAAATGGTGCAGGAAAGTCTACATTATTTTTAAATATAAATGGAGTGTATAATTGTAATAGTGGCGGGATTTTTCTTTATGGAAACCGGATAGTTAAAAAAAATATAAATGAACTTAGGAAAAGTGTAGGTTATGTTTTCCAGGAGCCTGACAGCCAGATTGTGGGTCCAACTGTTTTAAGTGAGGTATCTTTTGGGCTGATGAATTTAAAGTTTTCTTTAGATAAGGTTGAAGAAATGACTGAGAAAGTTTTAAAGTATATGGGATTATGGGAATATAAAGACAGGCCGCCGCATTATCTTAGCGGCGGTGAAAAGAAGAGGCTTGCTATTGCAGGTGTTATAGTGATGCAGCCTGAGGTGGTTTTATTTGATGAACCTATGGCATCATTAGACCCTGAAAATTCTTTAATATTTGAAAAACTTCTGCCAGAGCTTACGAGAGAGGGTAAAACGGTTATTATTTCAACCCATAATGTGGATTTTGCATACAGGTGGGCTGACAGGGTTATTGTACTGGCGGGAGGAGAGATTATAGCTGATAATACACCATTGGAAATATTTACGTCAGAAGAAATATTAACTAAAGCAAACCTTCATAAACCAATGCTTTTACAAGTTTATGAAATTATAAAAGGAAAATATCCTGGAAATACCATAGATTATAAGGATGCTCCTGTATCTGTTGATGAATTCAGGGAATGGTTTAATTGTTTATAATTCTTTAGGCCATAGATAAAAGTTTTTATAAGCATATGGTGCAGGAATTAAATTTTTTATAAATATGGAGGTTAATTATGGTTAAGAGTGAGAAGAGAATTATTTTTGTAGCAATTCTTTTTGCGGCAGTATTTGGGACAGGTACAACAGCATCAGCAATGCATATTATGGAGGGATATCTTCCATTAGGTTATTGTATTGCATGGGGTGTTTTAAGTGTTCCTTTTCTTGTAGCAGGTTTTATAAGGATTAAAAAGTGCCTTGAAAGTAACAGAAGGAATATAACTTTACTTGCTATGGCAGGAGCATTTATTTTTGTTATTTCATCTCTTAAGATACCATCACTTACAGGAAGTTGTTCACATATGACAGGTACAGGGCTTGGGGCAATTTTATTTGGACCTGCACCAGTAAGCCTGCTTGGTATTATTGTTCTTATATTCCAGGCAATATTGCTTGCGCATGGTGGAATTACAACACTTGGCGCTAATACATTTTCAATGGCAATAGCAGGCCCGCTTATGAGTTATGGTATATATAAATTGTGCCAGAAACTTAAAGTGAATAAGCTTGTAAGTGTATTTCTTGCAGCAAGTGCAGGTGATTTATTTACATATTGTGTTACAAGTATACAGCTTGCACTTGCACATAATTCATCAGATGGTGTAGCAGCTGCAGCAGTTAAGTTTTTAGGTGTTTTTGCTCCAACACAGCTGCCACTTGCAGTACTTGAAGGTATATTAACTGTACTTATAATTATGGCTCTTGAAACATATGGTACACAGGAATTAATGGAAATTGGATTTATTAAAAAGGAGGTAAACGGATAATGGGTAAAAATAAAAAGATTACAATAGCATTGCTTATAGCAGCAGCTCTTATTATAGTAGTTCCACTTTTTGCCTTAAAAGGGGCAGATTTTGGCGGTTCAGATGATGCGGGCAGTGTAATGGTGGAAGAAGTGGCAGGAAAGTATGAGCCTTGGTTTACCCCAGTGCTTGAGCAGGCACTGGGAGGTGAACTTCCTGGTGAAATTGAAAGCCTGCTTTTCTGTGTGCAGACGGGTATTGGTGTTGGTATTATTGCGTTCTGCATGGGCAGGTTTGTGGAAAGAAAGCATCAGGAATCTTTACGTAATAAGGAATAGTCCAGGCATTTTTGTACAAATCTGCGTGCATAGCCTGGATTTGAATAAAGATAAAGGTGTGGAAAGCCAGCAAAGCCTTGTCCGTTCTGGTGTATGCAGTTCCAGCTGGTATCCCGGAATGGTTTCTGTGCAATAAAACAGCTGCCATTATCTGTGCTGTCATAATAGTGGAATTCATGTGCTTTTATTTCACGTTTTTTTCCAGTAGTGTTATCTGCTGGTGAAAGGTTTATATATCCAAAATGCTGCAGATGTTTTTTGTATAATGCATCAGCTTGGATTACACCTGCAAGTTTGTAATTGTGGTGGTTTGTGTCTTCCATATTTTCATGGAGGTATAAGAAACCACCACATTCTGCTATATATGGCATTTGCAATGTTGTAAATGCATGGTTTATTGATTTAAGCATTGATGTGTTGTTACTTAAACCATCAAGGTAAAGTTCAGGATAGCCTCCTCCAAGTATGCATCCGTTTATATCTGCAGGCAGCATGTTATCATGCAGTGGTGAGAAATATATTAATTCTGCACCAAGTTTTTCAAGCAGTTTTAAATTATCTTCATAATAGAAACAAAATGCTTCATCCATTGCAACACCTATACGTATTTTGCCATAACTGCATACGGGAGTAATCTGGAATGGCTGTATTTCTATATATGGTGCTGTGCCTGCAATAGATATAATTTTATCTATATCTATGCATTGTTCTATTTTTATTGAAATATTTTCTATTTTTTCTTTAATATCTGTAATTCCATCAGGAGTGACAAGCCCAAGGTGCCTGCTTTCAAAATGGCATCCTGGCATTTTAGGCAGAAAACCTGCTACAGTTATATTAAATTCTTTTTCTATAACTGGCTTAAGTGTATTATATACCATTTCTGAAGTTTCATTTAATATTATACCTTTTATGCCGGAATTCTTTTTATATTCAAGAAACCCTTTTATATATGGAATTATTGAAATTCCCATTCCACGTGCATTTACAATAAATATTACAGGGGTGCCTGTTACATTGGCAAGTTCATATGAAGATGCGGTATGTGTCTTAATGCCTGCACCATCATAATATCCCATTACGCCTTCTATAACCGAGATATCAGAGCCATATGCTGTTTCTGACATAAGCTGGCAGACTGTGGCTGTATCTGTAAAAAATGTATCAAGGTTTTTGGAAGGAGTATCAAGTATAGTTTTATGGAACATTGGGTCAATATAGTCAGGCCCGCATTTAAATGAAACTGTTTTTAAACCACGGTTCTTAAGTGCTTTCAGAAGACCACAGGTAATAGTTGTCTTACCGCTGCCACTTGAGCCAGCAGCTATCATAATTCTTGGAATTTTCATAATTTACACCATTTAATTTATATTTTTATTATTATATAGGCAAAGCAGGGGTATTTAAGAAATATCTATAAAAAATTGTATCCTGCTGCCTGTAGTATAAATGTTTTTTAATAGGAGAGTGTTATTATCCATACAGGATTTAAACCTGTCATCATATTATAGCCTGAAAGTGTTTTTGATTTGCTTATGGAAACATATGCAATATCTGTTGCCTGTGGACAGGTTTCTTTTATTATTCTTTCTGTTTCTGCAATAGTTTCAAGTGTAATTGCATTGATTACAATGCGTGCATGTCTGTTTTTGGATAATACAGAATTAATAACAGGACGCATCATTCCAGAAGTGCCGCCAATAAATACATGGGTAGGAGGTTCAAGGTCTTCTAAAATTCCAGGGGCAGTACCATTTATTATTTCTATATTAGAAGTTTTATGGAGTGTTTTATTTTGCTCTATAAGTTTAATGGCTTCTTCTTTTTTCTCTATAGAATAAACTTTACCATTATATGCCATACGTGCACATTCTATTGAGACTGAGCCAGTGCCAGCACCTATATCATAAACTATTGAATCTTTATTAAGATGTAGCTTTGAAATAGATATTTCCCTTATTTCTTCTTTGGTCATTGGCACATTTCCACGTATAAACTGGCTGTCTGGTATTCCATGTGTTATAATATTTTGGCAGGCATCAGGATTTTCTATTATTATACAATACAAAAAACCTTGATTAATGTATTCTGTAAAATAAGAAGGGTTTCCTTTTATTATTTTTTCATTATTATATCCAAAGTTACAGCCAACATAAAATACCAGGCTGTCCATACCATAATCCAGGCATGTCTTTGCAAGTTCTGCTATGCTGTCTTTAGTACCAAGAAGTGCAAATGTCCTGTAATTATTTTTAATTGCTGCAATTATATTCTGTGTCCTGCCATGCAGGCTTATAAGTCTGGTATCCTGCCAGTTTGTTTTTAACCTGGCGGCAAAATATGAAACAGAAGATATTCCTGGTATAATTTTTATATTATATCCAGATAATTTACTATAAAGCCTGTCTGCACCGCTGTAAAAACCTGTATCTCCTGAAAGTATAATTGCAATATGTGTATATTGTGGATGTTCTTTAATATAATTGTAAATTATATCTGCATCATATGCATTAAATATGGTTTTGCCAGTTGTATTAATACTGTTAAGAAGCCTGCCAGAACCAATTATAAGTTCTGCTGTTTCTATTGCTTTCCTGCCATCTGCTGTAAGAGTGCCTGGGGTTCCCATACCCATTCCAACAAGAGATATCTGTCTGGGTATATCTATACTGCTAGTTCCAGTAATTTCTAATATTTCATTTAATGTATATCCTTTTTCATCTACAGGTCTTGTTATAAGTATTACAGTTATGCCTGTTTCTATAGCAGCAGATATTTTTTCAGGAAATCCTCCAGCAGCACCACTGTCTTTGGTGACAATAAACTTGGCACCAGTTTGTTTTATAATTGCAATGTTTAATTCTTTTGAAAACGGACCATGCATTGCAATAACCTGCCTGCCCTCAAGTCCTGCATTGGTGCATGTTTCTATTGCCTGTACAGATGGAAGTACCCTTGCAGTAATACGTTTTGTATCTTTTATTCCGTTGCAGAATATATGCAAATCTTTACTTCCAGTTGTTAATAATATCCTGCCGGTAGTTTTATCCAGATATTTTGCTGCTTGTATGGTATCTGGAAATGTTATTATATTATCATTATTTAATACATTATTATCTGTAGTTCCACGTAAAAGGCGGAAATAAGGTGTACCTGTCTTTATGCATGCTGACCTGGCATTTTCAGATATTATGGCAGCATAAGGATGTGTTGCATCAATTACATAAGAATATAAATTACCTGAAAGTAAATTGCATATTTCATCTAAATCTAAGCGGCTGCATATAATATTAAGATATTCTGATTTTGGAAGTATCTGTCCGCCATATTCTGTTGCTACACATATTGTACAGTATATATGGTTCTGGATATAGATTTCTGCAAGCTGCCTGCCTTCGCTAGTTCCGCCAAATACCAGGATTTGTTTATCCAATTTCTTCTCCTCCTGTTTTGTAACCACGTGGTGTAACCATTTTCCCATTAATAACTTTGGTCTGTGAATTGCCAATAAATACAGTAGTAAACATATTTACAGGAGTATCCATAAGTTCTTTTAATGTATAAATTGTATAAGTTTCACCATCTCTGCCAATGTTTTCTGTTATTCCACATATTGTGTCTGGTGAAGTATATTTAAGTATTAGCTGGCATGCTTTTTTTAAATATCCGCTCCGTTTTTTGCTGGAAGGGTTATAGAGGCAGATAACCATATCCGCATAAGAAGCAGCAAGGAGGCGTTTTTCAATTTTCTCCCAGGGTGTAAGCAGGTCACTAAGGCTTATAACTGCAAAGTCCTGTATTAAAGGTGCACCAAGCAGTGCAGCACCAGAACTGGCAGCAGTTACGCCAGGTACAACTTCAAGTGTAATATCTGGGTATCTTGTTCCAGTATGGTACATTAATTCTGCCATGCCATAAATTCCTGCATCCCCGCTGCATATAAGTGCTACTTGTTTTCCTTCAGAAGCTTTTTCAAAGCATAATTTGCATCTTTCAGCCTCTTTAGTCATGCCAGTATAGATAAATTCTTTATTGTGGAAATATGGTCTAATAAGTTCTATATATACTTTGTATCCAATAATTGTGTCACAGGCTGAAAGAACTTCAATAGCCTTGAATGTCATATGTTCAAAATCTCCTGGTCCAATTCCTGTAATATATATTTTATTCAAAATTTATACTCCATTTTTTTATGGCGGCAGCAACAGTAATTCCGTTTTCTGCCTGTTTTGTCAAGATAAGTTCTTTTTCACCTTGTGGCATAAGTGCTGCACGTTCACATATATTGTCTGTTCCCGTTGTTTGCTTTACAAAGCTGGATGGGCTTACACTCTCTGTTATTGTTTCAAGTTCTGCTGCACTATAAAATAATAAAGGCAAGGAATTGTTTTCTGCAAACATTGTAATTCCTGTTTCATTTTTCTTTATATCTATTGTGGCTATATCTGATATTGCATGTATAGATATTTGTGCAGATTTAAGTGTCTTGTTTATAAAGGAAGTGATTTCATTATATGTTTTATTTTTGCGGCAGCCTGTTCCAAGTGTAATAACTCTAGGTATAAGGTGAAGTGTCTGGTTATTTTTAAATTGTCTGGTTTCTTTAAATGCTGTGAATGGTGAAATTATAATATTATAATCTGTATCAATGCAGTTATAGGAACTTTTAATATTATTAATAAAAAAATTTTCTGGAATAATTCCTTTCACTTCTGCATCAGAATAAATAGCAACTGGTTTGTTTTCAATAATTGCTGCCTGGATTCTTCTGGCATTTTCCATATTGTCTATATACAAATTATTTTGTAGAGCAAATAAATCTATTGCAATTTTTCCATGTATATCTGATGATGTAGTAATAACTGGATTGGCATGTATTGCAGCAGCAAGGATTTTTGTCCATTCATTTGCTTTGCCAAGGTGTCCTGAAAGCAGTGATATTATATTCTGGCCCATATCATCGGTAACTATAACTGCAGGGTCGGTGCATTTGCTTTGTATAAATGGTGCAATGCTTCTTACAGCTATTCCGCATGCCCCTATAAATATAATAATATCATCTTCTTTAAAATGTATGCCAGCCCATTTATTTAAAGGACAAGTTATATTTTGGATGTCTTGGTGTTTAAAGTCTTTTTTGGCTGTGTATAATGTAGCATGGCAGTTGTTTTGCCGGAGGATATTTTTAATTGTGTGGGACAGTGCTGCACCATATTTAGTAAAGCTTATTACAGAAGCTTTATAAATGGTTTTGTACATAAGTGTTCTCCAGTCTGGCAGGCTGTTCAAGATATTTCTTGGGAACTTTCCCTGTATTCTGTTGAAAAGCAGGGGTTATAAAGTTCTGAACGGTTATATCCTCCAGGTACTATAATATTTCCTATTATTATAAGTGCAGTTTTGCTTATATTGTGTTTTTGTGCAGTTTCTTCCAGTGTGCCTATTGTGCAGATATATTTTTCTTCATCTGCCCAGGTTGCTTTATATACTATTGCAGCTGGTGTATCTGGGGAGTAGCCTCCTGATATAAGTTTCTGGCTTAAGCTGCCAGCCATGCCTGTGCTTAAGAAAAGAACCATTGTTGCATTGTGTGCCGCAAAGCTTTCTATACTTTCGGTAGTGGGTACAGGTGTCCTGCCTTCCATACGGGTAATTATAACACTTTGTGATATGCCAGGCAGTGTATATTCAAGGTTGAGTGAAGCAGCAGCCCCGCAGAATGAACTTACTCCAGGGCAGCTGGCATATGGAATTCCAAGTTCATCAAGCTTGTCCATCTGTTCCTTTATTGCGCCATATATACTAGGGTCACCAGTATGCAGCCTTACAATTTCTGTTCCATTATTATGGGCATCTTTTATTACATCTATAACTTCTTCAAGGGTCATTCTTGCACTGTTATAAAACTGGCATCCAGGTTTTGCATATTCAAGTAATTCTGGGTTTATAAGTGAACCTGTATATATTATTACACCAGCTGTAGAAAGGAGTCTCTGTGCACGTACAGTTACCAGGTCTTTAGCTCCTGGACCTGCACCAACGAAATTAACCATATAATTTATTCCTCCTTAATTATAATAAGTGAATAGTAGCTTGGATTATCAGGTATATGTTCAATGCAGTTATATACATTTTCATTTTCCATGCCGCAGTTTTCTATAAGAGTAGCAGAAATATTCTGTTGTCTGAGTTTTTCTTTAATCTGTGGCATTTTCCGTCCTGCTTTCATAAGTACTTTGGTTCCAGGAAGATTTAATGACTCATCTATTCCATATGTTGATGGTATTATATGAAGACATGAGGAACCAATGGCAAGACCTTCATTGATAAGGGCTGATGCTGCACAGAATGATGGTATTCCATTTATAATTTCTGTCTGGTAGCCAAGTGCTTTGGCTTTATCATGTATATAAATATATGTTGAATATATTGCAGGGTCGCCAAGTGTAAGAAATGCAATATCGTTACCTGTATTTAGTATATCTGTAATTATTGCCACAGCTTTATTGTGGTTTTCTTCAAGTATATCCGGTTTTTTGGTCATAGGCATTTCTATACAGATACAGTTTTTATCTTTTATAGAAGGTATTGCAGAAAGTGCAATCTGGTAACTTAGGGCATTTTCTTTAATTTTATTTGGTACTGCAATATAATTACATTTTTCAATTATTTTTATAGCTTTAAGTGTTATAAGTTCTGGGTCTCCAGGACCTGTGCCAACACCATATAATTTTCCTTTGTCCAATGTTATTTCCCCATTTCTATGTTTCTATATATTTTATAATGTGTATTGTTATATATTTATAAAAGCATTTTTATAAATTCACTGGCTTTGCTGGACATTGCAAGTGTACCTGCCTGGTTTGAAAAAACTATTACTTCAATTTCAATCTGGTTTTCTGTCCTGTTTTTCATATTGGCCAGTATTTTTCCAAGCATAATGTCCATTGTTTTGTTTAAGATATTTTGTCTTTCAAGGATGGGTATTACTTCATCTGTTGTAGTGCATTGAAGTATATTACAGGCGGTTTCTATATTACATCCTGCAAGAACTGCACATGAACATAGTGTTTCCATCCGGGCATCTGCAACTTTTGAATGTGTGTTCATAATTCCTGCTGCTATTTTTATAAGTTTGCCTATATGGCCTATAAAAAGTATTTTTTTAAATCCAAGCATAAATGCCATATCAAGTGTTTCTCCTATGAAATTACTGCATTTAAGCCCTTGTTCTAAATTAATGCCCCACGTTTCCATGGCAAAATTTCTGCCATAGTTGCCAGGTGATATTAATAAAACTTCTTTATATTTGTACTGGGATTTCTTTTGTTTCATTTCTATATAGATTGTATCAATTAATGCTTTTTCACTCATAGGTTCTGTAATGCCACTTGTGCCAAGTATTGATATGCCGCCTTTTATGCCAAGTCTGGGATTAAATGTTTTTTTGGCAAGTTCTTCCCCTTCTGGAGATGATATTATTATTTTAAGCCCGCTTTCCAGACCGGCATTTTCCAGTTCTTCTAATGCTGCTTGTTTAATCATTTTCCTAGGGACACTGTTAATGGCAGCAGCACCTTCTGGCTGTTCAAGACCAGGTTTTGTTATACGTCCTATGCCTGTCCCTCCATCTATTATAATACCAGATGGTTCAAAGCTGGCTTTTGAATAAACCAGTATACCGTTTGTACAGTCTGCATCATCACCTGCATCTTTTTTTACTGCACATATAACATAATTATCTGTTATAGTAATATCAAGGATTTCAAGGTTTAATGTTATGCCTTTTGGTGTATTTATTTTAATTTCTTTAACTGGTACCTGTGTAAGCAACATCCTTACTGCAGCTTTGGTTGCAGCAGCAGCGCAAGTACCTGTTGTATATCCACATCTTAGTTTCTTATGGTTCTTGTAGACATATCCAGAAGTCATATAATGTGCCTTTCTAAATGTAATTGATAGATTAAAACTGGTTATTGGTTATGGTATACTATATTATATTATTTAATTTTGTTTTATGCCTGCATTTTTTGGTTTTTATTAAGCTTGTAATATAATAACACATAAAATAAAATAATGTAACAATTAAATATAAAAATTTATGTTAATGGTTAAGGAAAATGTATGTATCAACTTGCAATATATAATGTAG
>VSNJ01000113.1 GCA_009774235.1 Lachnospiraceae bacterium | reverse complement strand
TTAAAAACCATTTTATAATGCTAATTTTATATATTGTTACAAGAACAAGGTTATTTAGTTAAGCAAAACCTAATAAATAAGGGACTTGTAATATGTTTAATTTCCAGACACATGCCATATAGTAACAATTTTGTATATTCATGCATAAATTAATAGGAAATATTATTGGCACCGGTAAATATATAGTAACCAAAGACCGGGCAGGGAGGGAAACAGATGCTTA
The DNA here is from genome assembly GCA_009774235.1 of Lachnospiraceae bacterium. Lineage (GTDB taxonomy): Bacteria > Bacillota > Clostridia > Lachnospirales > Lachnospiraceae > Butyribacter. Next base: position 13,390 of record VSNJ01000113.1, on the reverse strand, counting down.
GAAAGGACAGGAATAAGCCATCTGTACATAAGCACAGTAAAAAACCTGCTGCAAAGCCTTCGATGTGCGAACCTGCCATAGCAGAGCGGATATCAAGGAAACTAAATATGACAGAAGACATAATAGCCAAAGCACCAATAATTACTGGATATGGCAGGCACAGGTTCTGTGTTGAAAATTACAGGAATATTATTGAATACACAGAATGTCTTATAAGAATACAGACAAAGACGTGCAGGATACATATACTTGGCGAGAAACTTATAATTGCATATTTCAGGGAAGATGGAATGTGTGTGACAGGTAATATAAATTCAATAGAGTATCACTAGGAGGCATAGGTTTAAACATGGTACATAAAGTGACAGGCTGGTTCAGTGGTTATCTGTTAATACGCATAAACGGATATGGAAGCAGGCGTTTTGTAAATCTCTGCCGCAACCATGGCATAGAACTGTGGATGATACGGCGTGACGGCAGTGATGGGTTATTATACTGCAGGATTTTTCTTAAAGACTTCTATAAACTGCGCCCGCTTGCAAGAAAATGTAAAGTAAGGCCTGTTGTAATTGAACGTACAGGAGTTCCATTTATCCTAAGTGAAATGTATAAAAGGATAAGCTTCTTTGCAGGAGTAGCAGTATTTTTCAGCCTTCTTCTGTTCCTGGCAAGCCGTATATGGGGAATCTCAATAGAAGGACAGTCATACCATACCAAAGAAAGCCTTCTAAAATACCTTGAAAGGCAGGAAGTATATGGCGGCATGGCAGTAAAAGATGTAGAATGCAGCCAGATAAGGGAAAATATAAGACACAGCTTTGAAGATATAGGATGGGTTTCCGCACAGCTGCGGGGAAGCAAGATATTTATAAAAATAAAAGAAGCACAGCTTGTCAAAGAAAAACAAGAGGAAGAAGAGCCTGCAAGCCTTATAGCGGAAGACGGGGGCACAGTTATATCTATTGTGACAAGCAGAGGCACAGCAAAAGTAAGGGCGGGGGATAAAGTTAAAAAGAATAAAGTGCTGGTTTCAGGCATTGATAAAATTATAGGGGACGGGGATACACTAATACGTAAAAGAAAGGTAAGGGCAGAAGGAAAAGTAGTTATTGAAAGTATTAAAAAATATGAGGATATCCTTGAAGAAGACTATTCCAGGAAAGAATATACAGGAAGGGATAAATATATTTACAATATTGAACTGTTTGGCAAAAATGTTTTTTTCTATAATCCCTTAAATAATTTGGAAACTTATGAAAAATGTGATATAATTCGTGAAGGTGGACAAATTTTACCAGAACTGTCGTTAAGGTTTCCGGCATATTTCTGGAAACAGTGCTTTGCAGAAGTAAAATATACACATGCCAAATATTCACTTAAAGAGGCAGAAGCACTTTTAAATGAGAGATTTGGATATTATTTAAAAGAGCAGGAAGAGCTTGGATATAAAATAACCAGTGCAGAACTTGTAGTGAAAAAATCTGGTGGAAGCTATATTGCATCTTCAAATGTAAAAGTCCAGAAAGAGCAGGATAATTACCGCAAAATTAATAAAAAGAGGAAAAAACAAAATGGCAATAATGGAAACGATAATAGAGATACCAGTGGAACATGAGAGAAATATATTTGGCAGTTTCGATATCAATATAAAGAAAATTGAAAAGTCATTAAATGTTACAATGGTGGCAAGGGACGGAGCACTTAAACTTGTAGGTGGCGAAGCAGGTGTAAAACAGGCAGAAAGCATACTTATGCAGCTTCTGGAGCTGTCTAAAAGAGGCAATGAAATTACAGAGCAGAATGTTAATTATATACTTGCCCTGGCAGTAGAGAACCGTGAAGGTGAGCTTGTAGAACTGGATTCTGACATTGTGTGCCGCACAGTACAGGGAAAACCTGTAAAACCAAAGACAGCAGGACAGAAAGAGTATGTTGACCTGATAAGGAAGAAAATGATAGTCTTTGGCATAGGGCCTGCTGGTACAGGGAAAACTTATCTTGCGATGGCAATGGCAATAGATGCATTTAAACGTGATGATGTCAGCAGGATTATACTTACAAGGCCTGCAATAGAAGCAGGGGAGAAGCTTGGCTTCCTTCCAGGTGATTTACAGAGCAAAGTAGACCCATATTTGAGGCCGCTTTATGATGCACTATACCAGATTATGGGTGCTGACAGCTATCTGCGCAATGTAGAAAAAGGACTTATAGAAGTTGCACCACTTGCATATATGAGGGGACGTACATTAGACAATTCATTTATTATACTTGATGAAGCACAAAATACAACACCAGCACAGATGAAAATGTTCCTTACAAGGATTGGGTTTGGTTCAAAAGTGATAGTTACGGGCGACCTTACACAAAAGGACCTTCAGGCAGATGTAAAGTCAGGGCTCGAACATGCAGTTGAAGTGCTGGGCAAAGTTAGTGATATAGGATTTTCATACCTTACTAACAAAGATGTAGTAAGGCATCCGCTTGTACAACAGATTGTAACTGCGTATGATGATTATGAGAAGAGCCAGCAGAGAAAAAAGGCCGCCAGGGAGGCAAAAGAAACTGAAAACAGGCAGAAAAAAAGGCGTGTAAACAACAGATAATACAGTGCCGGAGGCAGGGATTTTGAGAAAAAAGGGAGATAAAAGCACCAGGGCAAAGAAACGCAGGGAGAAAGCATTATTTACACTAGGGATTTATTTAACAGTCCTGACAGGCACAGTTTTAAGTGGCATTATATCAGGTACAGCATTAAAAGAAATTTTTGCCAATATTTCAACATCCATTGTAGGTATAATGGTATTTGTATATTATTATTTAAAAGATAATGGCAAAATGGTAGAAAATATTTTGGCTAAAAGAATATTTATTATATTTTTTATGTTATCTAATGTAATTGTGGCATTAGAAAGTGTGGTACAAACTGGAACTATATGGATGTTAGCAGTAGCAGTTATAGCTGTAAGAGAGGGCATGGGACATGCAGTGCCATGCCATGCACTCCTTATGTTGCAGTATATGGTTTTATCTCCAGGTGCTGCTGGTAATATAAGGAAAGTTATTTTCCATGCAGTCCTTGGAATACTGCTTGCATTTATTATATCAGAAGTAAAAAGAAAAAAGTTATTTATATATGCAGCAGTTATATTAACTGCACTTACGGTTGTGCTGTTGTTAGTTTTGTACAGATTTGATTTCTATGAATTAGCATGTAATAAAGAGTATGTTGGCTTGTGCACCGCAGGTAATATAATTCTTTTAACAGCAGCCTGGATTACATACTGTATTGATAAAAAACATGAACATATGGTTTTGTCAGGGCTTTTTGATATAGACAGTGAACTTATGCAGAGAATAATGGAACATTCCAGTTATTTATACAGCCACTCTGTACAGAATGGCAGGTTGTCATATAAAGCAGCAGCATTTATGGGGTTTGACAGGCTGCTTGCAGGTACAGGCGGGCTTTACCATGAAGCAGGAAGGATTTATAGTGAAAAAGGGGATATAGACGCATTTAACAGGATTGCCAGGGAATACAGGTTTCCAGCAGTGCTTGCCAGTGCGGCAAGGCAGAACAGTACATCTTCTGAAAAGCCTAAATCCCCTGAAGAAGCTATTATAATGTTAAGTGACTGTATTATATCTATAAGTGAGTATCTTGAAAAAAAAGGTAAAAGGGAAGAGATAACTGATGAAAAAATTGTAAAAAATATATTTAGCAACAGAATTGCAAAAGGAAACCTTGATGAATCAGGAATGGACAGAAGACAGCTAAATAAACTTATGGGATTTTATATTGATAATGCTTTCAGTGAAGAGCAGAATCTTCTGGATATGGAAAGGTATGGTTAGCAGAATGACAATACTGGTAGAAAAAGAAACAGATGATGAAATTGGTTTTGACTATGAAGAAATATTAGGTAAAGTTATTATAAAAGCAATAGAACTTGAAAAGTGCCCATACCAGTGCGAAGTAAGTGTTACATTTACGGATGATAATGGTATACGTGAGCTTAACAGGGATTTCAGGAACCTTGATGTCCCTACAGATGTCCTTTCATTTCCTATGGCAGATTACAGCCCCCCAGCTGATTTTTCCATTCTTGGGGAAGATGAAGCTGCTGCCATGTATTTTAACCCTGAAAGTGGTGAACTTCTGCTTGGTGATATTATAATATCACTAGAGCGTGCCAAAGAACAGGCAAAGGAATATGGACATTCATTAAAACGGGAAGTATGTTTCCTTACAGCGCATAGCATGCTGCATCTTATGGGGTATGACCATATGGCAGACAGGGACAGGGAGGTAATGGAGAGTAAGCAGGATGAAATATTAAATGCACTTGGGATAACCAGGGATTAGAAGGGGGACAGCAGGATGGGTTCTTCAAAGGAAAGCACCACAGGCGGATTCCTTAAACAGGGCACTATCCTTGCCGTAGCATCTATAATGGTCAGGATAATCGGTATGATTTACCGTATACCTATGGCCAATATAATAGGTGATGAGGGCAATGGAATATATTCAGCGGCATATGAAATCTATAATATACTTCTTATTATATCCTCGTATGGAATGCCTATGGCAGTATCTAAAATGGTATCTGCCAGATGCGCACAGAAAAGGTATAAAAACGCATATAAGCTTTTCAGGTATTCAATGGCTGTATCTGTAGTTACAGGCGGTGCAGCAGCATTATTTGTCTACTTTGGGGCAGACTGGCTTGAGAACCAGTTTTTTTCAAAGTACAGTGGTGTGGCAATTCCATTAAGGATACTTGCGCCGACTATATTTATAGTAGCAGTTATGGGTACTTTAAGAGGGCTTTTCCAAGGCAGGAAGACAATGCTTCCTACAGCTGTATCACAGATATTTGAACAAGTAGTAAATGCATTTGTTAGTGTTTCTGCTGCATATTTCTTTATGCGTGCACATAGTGCATCAGACCAGCTGCCTGCATGGGGGGCAGCTGGTGGTACATTAGGTACATGCATGGGTGCAGTTGTTGCCCTGTTAATCCTTTCAGTTATATACTTTATGTACAAGCCTGTTATGAGCAGACAGGAAAAAAGAGATAAAACTTCCAGGACTATTTCTGCAGCACAGTCGTATAAAATAATAGCAATAACTGTAATACCAATAATTTTAAGCCAGACAGTATACCAGTTAAGCGGAATTGTAGATGTTACCCTTTTTAATGCAATTATGGGACTTAAAGAAATCCCTGATAAAGTGGTAAGTACAATGCAGGGTATATATAGCACTAAATATAAACTGCTCGTAAACGTGCCTGTAGCTGTGTCTACAGCTATAGCTTCATCAATGATACCAAGCCTTGTAATATCCTTTGCCTCAGGTGATACAGAGAGTGTAAAAGGAAAAGTGTCAATGGCAGTAAAATTTAATATGATTATAGCATTTCCATCTGCAATGGGGCTTGCAGTCCTTGCAGAGCCTGTTATAAGGCTGCTTTTTCCAGCGGCAGACTATACGGTAAGTGCAATGATGCTTATAACAGGTTCATCATGTATAATATTCTATGCTTTGTCTACAGTTACCAATGGTGTATTGCAAAGCATAGATAAAATGGGGCTTCCTGTCCTGCATTCTCTTATATCGCTTATTATACATGTAGGAATAGTGGCAGGGCTTCTTATGTGGACTAATATAGGCGTATATGCACTTGTAGCTGGCAATGTAACATATCCTATGCTTGTGTGCCTGCTGAATAACAGGTCACTTAAAAAGTACCTTGGATATAAACAGGAGATTACAAGAAGTTTCTGTGTGCCATTAATAGCATCATTTATAATGGGAGTCGTAGCATTTGGTGTTTATTATCTGGTATTTATGCTTACACACAAAATTTATATAGCTATACTTCCATCTGTAGCCCTGGCGGTATTTATATATTTTGTACTTGTACTGAAACTGCAGGGATTAAACAGGCAGGAACTTTATGAGTTTCCTATGGGCAGAAGGATGTCTGTGTTTGCGGATAAAATGCACCTTTTAAAGAATTAGGAGTTCTTTAAATCCATGCTTACCAGGCAGGGAGAAACTTGCAGGCTGTATTTAATAGGGAAAGAAAGGCGTGTTATAATATGCAGAAAATCACACGGGAGACAATTAAACATCTCGCATCCTCTGAAACAGTATATTTCAGGGGTATGCGGTATTATGCAGCACATACAGTATCTAATGTGACATGGAATGAAGGAAACAGGCAGTACAAAGGGTTTGTTAAAGGAAACAGCCAGTACATGGTAACTATACAGGCAGATGGCGGTCTCGTATATTCATGTAACTGTCCTGCACATGTAAAATATAATGGGGCATGCAAACATGTTGTTGCAATGCTTCTTTTTATTTCAGATTACCAGCAGAGAGAAACAGCCAAGGAAACTTTTAATGATGAAGACAAGGCGGCATACCATGTTATTGAATATTTCCGCAAAATGGAGTACCAGAGCCAGGTACCAGAATACTTCCACCTGGAAATAAGGGTAAATATACCTTCATTTATGAATAAAAAAGATACTAAAGCTTATATTTCATTTATGGCGGGTTCTTCTAAGATGTATATAGTGCCAAATATAAAAAAGTTTATAGAAGATTATTGTGGAGAAAGACAAGTAGAATTTGGCCGCCAGTCCAGGTATATACCAGGGGAGTGTGAGTTTGACAGCCAGTCAGCAAGTGTGCTTGGATATCTTATAGAAATATATGAGATACACCAGATGTATGGACGGCAGAATTCTGGAATTTTCTGCCGCAATGAAATTATAGTGACACAAAATATGCTGTGTAAGCTGCTTTATTTTGCAGAAGGGCTTAGATGCAGGCTTAAATATCTTGGCAATGACTATACATATATAAAAATAACCAGAGGAAATCCAGAACTTTCACTTTCAATAAGTTTAAAAGATGGTATACTTGAAGCTGGTAATGCAGGAAATAAAGTAATATCACTGTGTGAAGATGGTTCAATTCTTTATTACAATGGTTCAGTTTACCTCCCAGATAAGCAGTTTATTGGAAACCTGCTGCCATTTTATTTATCTGTATTCAATAGTACAGACAGAACTATCAGGTTTAGTGGCACCAACAAAGACAGCTTTATTGAAAAAGTGCTGCCAGTTATTAAAAAATATATAAAAGCAGATATCCCTCAGGAAATAAAGGATAGTTATATTATAGAAAAACTTGTACCAAGGCTTTACCTTGATATAGACAAGTATAAGAGAAGGTATACTATAACTGCCACAGTTAAATTTATATATGGTGCATATGAGATAAACCCGCTTGGAAGTATACCAGCAGGCAGTTTTATAATTATACGTGACTGGAAAGAGGAGGAACGTCTTACAATACTGCTGGAAACAGCAGGGTTTAAAGCTGGTGAAGGGAATTTCCTGCTAGATAATGAGGAACAGATATTTGGGTTAGTAAAAGATAAAGCCAGAAAGCTTTCAGAAGATTTTGAGATATTTTATTCAAAAGAATATAAAAGGATGTCTGTAAAGAAGCCTGGAAGGATGTCTGCAAATATAAAGATTAATACAGATATAAACCTGCTTGAAATTAACCTTGGTTATTCACATATACCTAAAGAAGAAACTGACGCATTTTTTAATGCAGTAAAACTTAAGAAAAAGTATTACCGCCTGAAAGACGGGACATTTATTAACCTTTTAGATAAAAGTATTATAGCAGGCACTCTGGGCAGGCTTCTTGAGAATGGCAGCAGAGCAGGCAATGGCATTTTACAGTTTAACAGTGCATCAGCTGCATATATTGACAAGCTTATGCCAGACGGCAGTAATATAAAAAAGGATGAAATATATTTAAAACTTATTAATGATATTAACCATCCAGGAAATACAGTTTGGGAAGTACCAAACATTATAAATGCAACACTTAGGGATTACCAGAAGACTGGATACCAGTGGCTTAAAACACTTGCAAAGTATGGGATGGGAGGTATACTTGCAGACGATATGGGGCTTGGAAAAACATTACAGGCAATAATATATATATGTTCAGACAGGGCATCCAGGTCTCTTATAGTTTGTCCAGCTTCACTTTCATATAACTGGCAGGAGGAGTTTATGAAATTTGCACCATCTGTAAAGACATGTATAGTAGCAGGGACTCCAGAAGAAAGAAAAGATATCCTAAGCTGCCATATGGAAGAGTATGAGGTATGGATAACAACTTATCCTGTTATACGTAAAGATGTGGCTTTTTATAAAGATATAAAATTTGACAACATGTTTATAGATGAAGCACAGTTTATTAAAAATCCAGCTTCACTTGGGGCAAAAGCAGTGAAATGTATAAAAGCAAAACATAAATTCGCCCTTACAGGTACACCTGTTGAAAACAGGCTTGCAGAATTATGGTCAATATTTGATTTTATAATGCCAGGGTATCTTGGCAGATATCCATATTTTTCAGAATATTATGAAAAACCAGTGCTTAATGGGAATAATGAAGAAAGACGTGAAGAGCTTCGTTTTAAAATACAGCCTTTTATATTAAGAAGAATGAAAAAGGACGTATTAAAAGATTTGCCTGATAAAATAGAAACAAAAATAATGCCAGAAATGACATCAAAACAGCGTAAAATATATTTGTCATATCTTTTACGTGTACAGCCAGGAATCAGGGATGGCAGCAGTTTTGATGGTGGAAAAGGCAGGATGCAGGTACTTGCAGCACTTACAAGGTTACGGCAGATATGCTGCCATCCGTCAGTATTTATTGATAATTATACAGGCGGCAGTGGCAAGATGGAACTGCTTATGGAACAGCTTCCAGGGCTGCTTGATGCAGGCCACAGTGTAATAATATTTTCACAGTTTACCTCAATGTTGTCAATAATAGCAGATACTCTTTATGATAACCAGATACCTTTCTTTTATTTATCTGGTGCAACAAAAACTATAGACAGAAAGAGATATGTTGAAGAATTTAACCAGGGAAGTGTAAAATTGTTTCTTATATCGCTTAAAGCAGGCGGGACAGGGCTGAACCTGACAGGGGCTGATACAGTTATCCACTTTGACCCATGGTGGAACCCGGCAGTAGAAAACCAGGCAACGGACAGGGCATACAGGATAGGCCAGAAAAAGAAAGTAAATATAATTAAGTATGTTATGAAAGATTCTATTGAAGAAAAAATATATGAACTCCAGAAGAGAAAAAAACTTTTATCAGATTCTGTTATAGAGGCAGAAGAAATATTTGTAAACCAGCTTACAAAAGAAGAGATTGCAGGGTTATTTGAATAATATATATAAAGTTTGTTTTACTTCACAATCGTTTACATGTATGATAAAATATTATTTAAAACAGACCGTTAGTATATAAGAACAGAATGGGTTCCGCATATGGGCGGCACATTCCTGATAAATAAAAGCTGGCACTGCCAGATATAGAAATGAGGTATAGTATGACACATAGGGAAAAAGCGGAGCAGCTTCTACAGCAGCAGTACCATTGTTCACAAGCATTATTTGGAGCATTTGCAGATGATTTTGGATTAGATTTAAAGACTGCATTTAAAATAAGTACATGCTTTGGCGGAGGTATGCGCCAGGGAGGGATATGTGGCTGTATTACAGCATCACTTCTTGTACTTGGCATGGCAATGGGTTTTTATGATTCACAGGACAGGGAATTAGAGATATATGGAAATAAAAAGACAGATGAGTTTATAAAACGTTTTACTGAAGGCATGAACGGTATGACTAATTGCCGTGATATTTTAGGACAGGATATTTCAATGCCAGATGGAATGGCAGCTATACGCAAAGAAGGGCTTATTTTAAAAAAATGTCCAGATGCGCTTAATATAAGCATTGAAATATTAGAAGAAATGCTTTCTTCTTATCTTAAGGATATAACGGAGAGCAGTATAGATTTAGAAGATATACCAGAGAATAATGAAATGCAAAGCATTATTAAGAGTGTAAGCAAGCTGCGACGTTTCAGGAGAAATGTCAACAATCTTTTATTATCTGCTACAAAAGAAATTGCTTTTATACAGTTTGATATACGTAAATTTAAAATTGTAAATGATTTATACGGTGAAAAATTTGGTGATGAAATTTTAGATTTCATTAAAAAACAACTGGATATCCATTGTAGTGATGAACAATATTTTGTAAACCTTAGAAGCGATGTATTTATGATAGTAACAGAATATGACAGTGAAGAATGGCTTATAAGCTTTATACAAAAGCTTGACCAGAAGATAAGTAATTTTAAAGATGTAAAACTGCAGCTGTCTTATGGTGTATATACAGTAGAAGATAATAGGATGGAACTGCGCCAGATGGAGGACAGGGCAGCTATGGCAAGGAAAGCTGCCAAGAATAATATACTGGCTAATATTTTATTTTATAAAGAACAATTTAAGGAGTCTTTATATAACAGGAAGTTTATTGAAGAAAATATGCAGGCAGCAATTTCAGAGAGACAGTTTATGATGTATCTCCAGCCTAAATACAGTATTGCCAAGAATGAAATTATAGGAGCTGAGGCTTTGGTAAGATGGCGTCATCCTGAACGTGGCATGATTTTCCCAGACCAGTTTATTCCAATTATTGAGGAAAACGGGTTTATCAGGAAAGTTGATTATTACATATGGGCTGAGGCATGCCGTTTTATTAGGAAATGTGAAGATGCGGGGATTATGACGTGTCCAGTTTCAGTAAATGTATCAAGGGTACACTTGAGGGATGATGAATGTATACATGTACTTTCAGATATGATAAAAAGTAATAATATACCTAAAAACCTGCTTGAACTTGAAATAACAGAAACTGCAGATGACCAGCAGGTAAGCTTAAAGGCCTTACAGTTAAAAGAAGAGGGCTTTACATTGCTTATGGACGATTTTGGAAGTGGTTATTCTTCATTAAATATACTTCTTGAAACTCCATTTGACGTTATAAAGCTTGACAAGAAGTTTATGGAGAATATGATGGTTTCAGGTAAGGGAAGGCTTATACTGGAACAAGTAGTTTCAATGGCAGATAAACTTGACCTTGGGCTTCTTGCAGAGGGCGTAGAAACTAAAGACCAGATAGAGCTTTTGCAAAGTATTGGATGTGACCAGGTACAAGGATATTATTATGCGAAGCCTATGCCAGAAGAAGAATTTTTTGAGCTGTTAAAGAAACAGCAGGCATCATAATACATGACTGGTATATAGCTATGTGACTTGCTATAAATATATAGGACAAAATGGAGATGTAAATTTGTGGATGAATACAGAATTATGATTGTTGATGATGAACCAGATATTTTAGACTTAATTGAAAAAGCTTTAAATATAGAAGGATATTATAATATTATTAAAATTAGTAACGGGTTTTCTGCTGTGAAAGCCTGTAAAGAAACTAAGCCTGATATTATTATTCTGGATGTTATGCTTCCAGACATTGACGGATATAAAGTTTGTAAACAAATACGTGAATTTTCTTTTTGTCCAGTTTTATTCCTTTCCTCCAAAAATGATGAGCTTGATAAGATACTTGGTCTTGCTGTTGGAGGAGACGATTATGTAACAAAACCATTCAGTCCTAAAGAAGTAGCTTACAGGGTAAAAGCGCAGTTACGCCGTGTTTTATATAAACAAAACCCATCAAAGAATTTTAAAATTGGCGGACTTGTGATTGACCCAGAAGGCTGTATAGTAACAAAAAGGAATATACCTGTAGAATTAACTGCAAAGGAGTTTGAAATACTACAGTATCTGGCAGAAAATAAGGGACGTGTAATAAGCCGTGAACGGTTATATGAAGCAATATGGGGTGAAGAAAGTTCTGGTTGTGATAATACAATAATGGTACATATACGCCATTTACGTGAGAAAATAGAAGACAACCCAGCCGCCCCAGGATATATTATTACAATGAAAGGTTTAGGCTATAAACTGGAAGACCCATATGAAAAATAAAACTAATGTTAATCCATTTCTAAGAATATTTATTTTTGTGGCAGTTTTAGGTTTTATAGTAATAGTTTCTGCTATTTGTTTATTTTATTATATTTTTGGCATACCTGAGCCAGAAGGCATAAGTTTAGCTTACTGGCCTGATAGATTTACAAATAATTTCTCAGTGTGGATGGAAAATAATAACGGAAACCTTAAGATAGAAGATATAGCACTGGAACGGTTAGATGAGTATGGGTTATGGATACAGGTTATTGATGAAACAGGAAAAGAAATATTTTCCCATAATAAACCAGCTGGATTTCCTATAAGCTATTCTGCATCAGAGCTGGTTAAACTGGGTTCAAGTGAATATAGTAATGGTAATACTGTTTTTACCAGCTGTTTTGAAGATTCTGGCAAGACTTGGAGTTATCTGGTTGGTTTTCCTTATGATATAGGAAAATATATGTTGTATTATAATGGAAAAAATGCTGGGCGTCTTTTTCCTGTTTTCCGTATGGGTATATGTTTATCAGCTGCTTTAGTTATAATATTTGTCTTTGTATATGGTTTATGGCTTACAAGGCATCTTGGAAAAATTACAAAGGGAATTAATAATATATCACTCCGTTCTTATTCCAAGCTTCCAGAAAAAGGTATATTTAGTGGAATATATAAGGAACTTAATAAAATGTATGTAGAAATCTGTAGTAGTGATAAAGTTAAGAAAGATACGGAGAAGACAAGGAGGGAATGGATTAATAATATTACACATGATTTAAAAACACCACTTTCCCCAGTTAAAGGTTATGCAGAACTGCTTGCAGGCAGCAATATACAAGATATGGCAACTGTGCATGAATATGCGGGAATTATTTTAAAAAATACATGCCATGTTGAAAAACTGGTTAATGATTTAAAAATAGTTTACCAGCTGGAATCTGGTGTAATACCGTATAATCCTTGTGAAATAAAATTTATCCGTTATATAAGGGAGATAATTATTGATATTGTGAATGACCCTGTATTTATTAACCGTAAGATAGAATTTGAAAGCAGTATAGAGGAAATAATAATTTGTGCAGATACTGGTTTGTTGCGCCGTGCAATTAGCAATCTTATTGTAAATGCCCTTACACATAATCCTTTAGAAACAGAAGTAAAAGTTATTGTAAACTTAACTAAATCTGGTAAAGTATCTGTTATTGTAAGTGATAATGGAAGAGGAATGGGTATTGAGGAACAAGAAGAAGCATTTAACAGGTATTACAGGGGCACAAATACAGAAGAAAAACCAGAAGGCAGTGGTCTTGGGCTTGCAGTTGCAAAACAGGTTATAACACTTCATGGAGGAAGTATTTCTGTGAAAAGCAATATTGGACAAGGTACAGAATTTACTGTTTTACTTCCTGTTAAACAATAGATTAAACTTATAT
>VSNJ01000112.1 GCA_009774235.1 Lachnospiraceae bacterium | reverse complement strand
TTTATAATATTTTCAAAAGACTAATTGAAGATATTTAAACTGGTATATATAGTTTATTATATAGGTAAATATTTTTACACATTCTGTTATAAATAAAAAAATGGCTGCCATATATTTTTATCTGAAATATATGGCAAAGCCAGATTTTATACATTATTTCTAAAAAAATGGGAATTCCTTTATTTTCATACTTTAAAGCTTTATTTTCATATTTCTCTTACTAAAATACTTGTTGCTTTCAGATTTTTTAAAAACTGGATTACATATGTATACTATATTCTTTTTAAAATTAAAAAAGCCCTACTCCATAAGGCTTTTAAAGTAATGCGGAAGAAGGGACTTGAACCCTCACGTCGTTGCCAACACTAGATCCTTAGTCTAGCCTGTCTGCCAGTTCCAGCACTTCCGCATATTCTATTTACTGTCCTGTGCCGCCGCACTGAACAATAAATATATTATCACCTCCTGTTAATTCTGTCAACACTTTTTTTCATTTTCTTGGAATTTTTTTTATTGTGTCTTTCAAACCTTGGATATATAACCAGTCCTGTTACAAGACCGCACAATATTCCAATAACTGCACCACCTATTACATCTGTTGGATAGTGCACACATACATATATTCTTGACAACCCCATTAAAACAGAGAAAATTAACATTACCACACCCAGCCTTTTACTGGATAATATAAACACTGGCACTGATGCTGCAAATGCGATAGCTGTATGCCCTGATGGGAAAGAATAATCCATTTGCGGTTCTACAAGGCATCTTATCTGTTCCATTGCATCATATGGTCTTATTCTTGCAACTACATTTTTAAGAAAAAGATTTACTACTATAAAACACATAATAAGTGACACTACACAATACAACCCGTCTTTTCTTGTGTTTCTATACATAACCAGCATTGCAACAATTAATATCCACACCAGCCCTGCATTGCCAAGTGATGTAAAAGGAACTGCTATACTGTCTAATATATCAGTCCGCAGGTTATCCTGCACATAAAGTAAAATATTGCCATCAAGTTCCATTAATCCCTGCCACATTATTCTTCCTCCCAGGTAATCCACACAGATACATAAACATTTATTCCATAAATACAGGTACTAAATCTGCTTTCTCACAATTTCGTATTCATCACCATTTCTGAAATAAGGGCATGATTTATAATTATTGCTTATAAAACGCATAAAATCATCTTCATCCATATTTATATCACAATAATATTCTGAAAATTCCATATCATATGTATAATTCGCACATAAAGTACACTCTTCCATAAACTCCCCAATCTATGCATAATTTCCAGTTACAAATCTATTATGCACAATATAAGCAGATAAATCAATTCTTATTTTTATTTGAGTTCCCACATTTTTTAAGAAATATTAAGTAAACTTGTTATTAATACACAGGCTGCCATTCCGGCAAATGTACATATAAGTGCCCCTGCAAGCATCCATCTCATTCCTGTCACTGGCTTATGTTCTTTACTGCCAGTTGCCATAAAATAAACTGATATTGTATAAAAAATTGTTTCTGAACAACACATAAGCAGCGAGGCCATAAAGCCTGGCTTGGAATCAGTACCAAAATTCTTATAGATATCTGTTAAAAGACCAGTTGCTGCTGACGAGGAAAACATCTTAACCAGTGACAGTGGTACAAGTTCTGCTGGAAATTTAATATATTCCATATATGGTGACAAAATATTCCCAAATGCCTCAAGTGCCCCAGACGCTCTTAAAAGCCCTATAGCCATCATTAAACCTATCAGGGTTGGCAGTATATTAATAACTACTTTAAAACCATCTGCTGCCCCGTTTATGAATGCATCAAAAATATCTACCTTATTTAAAAGACCATATCCTATTACATAAAATATAAGGACAGGTATTATTAAATTTGAAATAAACGCCACAATATCCATAACAGCCCCAATCCTTTCCCATACCATTAACTTCTGGTATATACAGTTGCAAAACATTCCACTTGCGAAAGTTTTGTTTTTTTTATATAATTATGTTTTATAAAATTACTGTTTTATAAATAGCAAAACCTGCAAGCAGAAATAAATATTTTCTAATACAGAATTTATGACTGCATTTTATCATTTATGCGGTTTTTTATAATTTTACAGGATGCCATTATAAATGCAGACAGAAAATTGCTGCCATGTAGATATATTTAACCTTATAAAGAAAGTCTCTCTGCTTATGTACCATAAATAAAAATAACAGGTACAAGATTTTCTTAATAAGGTTATAAGCAAGTAGCAGGACGGATTGCAGATATCCATCTGGCTTAAGGAGGAACCATGTATACAGTATTTATTGCTGATGATGAACTAATTATACGCCAAGGACTAAAATGTATAATAGACTGGGAAGCCTTTGGCTTTAAGATTGCGGGAGAAGCGGCTAACGGAGAAGATGCCCTTAATTTTATAACCAGCTCACATCCAGACCTGGTACTTATAGATATACGTATGCCAAAAATGCTTGGGCTTGATGTAGTAAAAACAGCACGTCAAAAAGGATTTAAAGGCAAAGTTATAATTTTAAGCGGATTTGCTGATTTTAAATACGCACAATCCGCTATAAGGACTGGTGTAGATTATTATCTTACAAAACCACTTGAAGAAGATGAGCTTGCACAGACACTTAATGAAATAAAAGAACAGCTTGGCAAGGAAGCATTAAAACGCAATACCATAAACCAGTACAGGGACAAGGCTAAAGGCATAATACTGCTGGATATCCTTACTAATAAAACAGATATTAAAAATGTTAATGTACAGGATATAAAACTTATTTCAGATAAATACCAGGTGGTAATATATGAAAATTACAGCAGGAATGCCCAGAATATCCAGTATCATTTCTCTGACCTGCTTAAAGTAACTAATGAAGCTAACAGTTCTTATGAAAATATTAAAATAGGCCAAAATGAAGTAATACTACTAAAAGGTACTTTTACTTTAAATAAATTCCAGGAATTTCTTGCACATTATGACAAGGAATTAAAACCGCAGCAAAATTCACCACTTGACTCACTATTTATTGCATATGGCCGTGAAGTTAGTTCACTTGAAGATATCCATATTTCTTATAAAGAAGCCTTAAAACTTCTTCAAAGAAGATTTTTCTGCGAAGATAAGCAGCATACAATAGGTTATGACCAGCTGCCTAAGCCAGATACAAAAGATAAATACAATTTATCTCCTGATGTCATTACAGAATACTGTGAACTCCTTACTGGATATATACAAGCTTCCAAACGTAACCAGGTTGCAGAAACACTACATGAACTTGAACATAACCTTTTTAATTCAGACAGTGATATACCACGTATAAAACTTTTCCTGACTGACCTTTATCTGTCTATTAAAGAAAAACTTTCACATTTGTATCATAACTCTGATATTGCCTTTCCAGGTAATGCAGAAATTATTGATTACATAAATAACAGATACTATTTATATGAAATAATGCTCTATTTCACAGAACAGTTTGATATGATTATACGCACTATAGGCAATCCTTCAAGTGAAGGGGTATTAGATGATATAATGCATTATATTGAGCATAACTATATGGACAATATAAAGCTTGAAACTATTGCACCACTGTTTGGATATAATAGTTCATATCTAGGCAAAATTTTTAATAAAAAAGCCGGTGAAGGTTTTAATGTATTTGTTGACAAGGTACGTATAAAACACTCTAAGGAACTGCTTCTTAATAGTAATTTAAAGGTATATGAAATTTCAGAAAAAACTGGATATAAAAATGTTGACTATTTCCATACAAAATTTAAGAAATATGTAAATATGAGCCCCGCTGAATTCCGTAAGAAAAACCGTGCCAATGAAGGATAAGTTTCTGTATAAAGGCATAGAATTTATAATTGACACAAATACATTTTAATGTTAAACTAGTTAAGCAGGTTTTTATTCTGCTTCTGCGGAATTGATGGAATTGGCAGACATGCAAGATTTAGGTTCTTGTGGGGCAGCCCGTGTGGGTTCGACTCCCACATTCCGCATTGGATTTTTTATACATTTATTAAAGTTATCGTGACAGCATACAGAAGCAGAAACAATTATAATACAATAAAAACTACCAATACATAACATTGGGCAAAATGGATATATTCCAGTTGTTATGTAATGGTAGTTTTTCTTTTTTCAGACTATAAGTATATTGGCACACGATAAATCTTCTGTTAAATTATACACCTTGCCTGTAGAAGTACTTACAACTGTAGGCCGCAGTACAGAACCATCATTATTACCAACTACTCTTGCTTTCTCTCCATTACTAAGCTCCACTGTTGAGTCGACAGGATATAATATTACTGTTTTAAAAAAAGTCTTCATAGCTTTCATATCAAGTTCTTCTGTCATTGACATAATCATTTCAATAGATGTCCTTTGTGACAGGCCTTTTTTATATGGGCGTTCTGTTACAAGTGCATCATATACATCTACAACAGAAAGGATTTTTGCAAAATTACTTATCTTATCAGATGTTATGCCTAATGGATATCCTTTGCCGTTCATCTTTTCATGGTG
The DNA here is from genome assembly GCA_009774235.1 of Lachnospiraceae bacterium. Lineage (GTDB taxonomy): Bacteria > Bacillota > Clostridia > Lachnospirales > Lachnospiraceae > Butyribacter. The sequence goes on along the minus strand of VSNJ01000112.1, from coordinate 9,183 downwards.
CTGTAATACTGCAAGTGCAATTGTTTTAGAGAAATTCTCCTTTTCTTTTATTATTTCATATCCAAATATAGTATGCTTCTTCATTACAGCAAATTCTTCATCATTTAATTTAGCTGGCTTGTTAAGTATCTCAAGTGGCACCTTTGACTTGCCTATATCGTGCAGAAGACCAGCAAGCCCTATATTGTATATGTCATCCTGGGAATATCCCATATTTTTGGCAATAATCATAGACATTGTAGCAACATCAACACTATGTTTAAACGTATATTCATCGCTTGTCTTTAATGCATTGATATCAACAGCTATAGCAGCATTATCATTAATTGCCTTCATCAGGTCATTAGTAATTCTTGCAGATGTATTGGCAAAATGCCCGTCATCTGTATTATTGTATAAATATTGCATACCAGTTGAAACCCTCTGTTTAAGGCTTTCACTTAGCCTTACTTTAGCAGGGTCTTCTTTTCTTGTCTTATCCACAGTCCTCTGTATTTCAGGAGGCAGAGGAGGTTCTTTTTCCTCAGGGGCAGGTTCTTCTTCCCCTTCACTTACATAAATTCCTGCAATGCCAAGTTTCTGCAGTGACTGTATCATATACTGGTCAAGGATTGTCCCTCTTGCTATAAGGGTACGGTCAAGCCTGTCTTTGATATGCTGGTCAATGCGCATGCCCTCTTCAATGGAACGTGTTCTTACAAAATACCTTTTTATCAAAACTATCCACCTTTCATTACTATTACTGCCATCCCATCATTTGTTTAATATGCCCTGCTATAAGCTCTGCTGCCTTCTGCTGGGTTTTATATGTTGGATGCCAGAATGTACCTGTACCATCCTCTTCTAACTGCATTGGAAGTTTTAGATATGAAATATTTGTTTCTGGATGTTTTTCTTTAAATATACTGGCAGCACTGCTGGCAGCTGGACACAGGCTCTGGTCCATTGTACCAAGCATACATAAAATTGCTGCATCTGGATGTTTTGTATGTATATATCCAAGAAAATCTAAATAGTTTTTTATAAACTCCTCTTCCCTTACAGGTATACCACGTGTATAGCTTGCATCATTTGTCCCAAGATATATAGTTATTATATCTGGTTCAAACCTGCTGTGTTCCCAAAGCTCCCATTTTTCTTCTGGCTCTTTAAAATAATCCCTGCAGCAGCCAGCATCTGTATATTTATAAAGCATTGGAATAAGCCATGATTTATCTGGCACTGCATCTTCTTCTTCACCAACATATGAAGTTATTATTCCTTTTCCGTTCCAGGCAACAATCTCAAAGTCAGCATTTAATATCTGTGCCATTAATACAGAATACGCTTTTGATGGATTTTCTTCTGATGTCCTGAATTCCAAACGGTCTGCCAGGCCTTCAACACCATAACCACATGCAATAGAATCACCTATAATCTGTATACGGCGTTCTTTTGGACCTGGAGGCGCAAGAAGGATATCACTGTCAGTTTCAATAAACTCAATACCACATATTGCAAATTCTGGTTCAGAATATTTCATTATTGTAATTGCCACTTCCCTGGTATCAGGACTTTCATATAGTAATACTTCCTGCCTGCTATCTTTAAGTTCTATCCTTTTTGCTGGGACTTTGCCATTATCTATATAGACTGCTATCCATGCATGGCACTCTGCTGGAAAATTTTCTGGATTAGATATTATGGAAGCAGTTGCACGCCTTCCATTAAACCTGAATGATATATATGTTGCAGGGTATCCCAGGAAACGTATGCCATCTTTATATAAAGTCCTGCCTGAAATCTTAACATTTCCAGGTGTTATACTAAATTTCAAAATATTCCCTCCCTTTCTTTTATATATACATTAATATTATGTTATTTTAAAGACTTTTGCAATCATATAATAGGATTTATGCAAAAACACCACCAATATTCTTAATGCTTGTTCCATTCTATACCTGATATAAAATCTCTACCAGCCTAAGCCCTCCTGCTGGTGCTGTTGCCCCTGCCCTTTTCCGGTCACATGAAGCAATTATATCTTCCATATCATAAGGACTTATCCTGCCTTTTCCTATTTCAACCAATGTTCCTGCAATTATCCTTACCATATTATATAAAAACCCATTTCCCTGCACACGTATTGTTATAATCCTTCCTGCTCCAATACTAAACCCTTTGCCTGCAAGGTTATATTCCAGGACTTCAAGACTGTATATAGTTCTTACTGTTGACTGTACTTGTGCACCTGATGAACAAAATCCTGCAAAGTCATGTTCACCAATAAATGCATTACATGCTATGCGCATTTTCTCTATATCAAGGTTTCCATAATAAAAATATGCTGTATCCCGGTATTGTGGCAATGGAAGCTTTCTGTTTAATACTATATATTCATATGTCTTACGGCAGTCACAATGGCGTGGATGGAAATCCTGCTGTACTTCTTCTGAAGCCTGTACTACAATATCTTCTGGAAGTTTCTGGTTTAATGCATATACAAACTTCTCTGCTGGTATATGTGACTCTGTATCAAAAACTGCCACATTACCAAGTGCATGTACCCCTGCATCAGTGCGGCTTGCCCCTGTAACTTGTATTGCTTCACCTGTAACCAGTTCCAATGCCTTATTTAATTCACCTTCTACCGTCGCTATACCAGGCTGTAACTGCCATCCATGATAACATGTCCCATCATATGCAACTGTAAGCTTTACACGTTTCATAACTCTCCTTTTATTTTATACACACTTTTAAAATGGCAGTACCCTGCCTGATATTATAATAACTGCCATATAGCAGAATATTATAATATATGCTGTTATATCCTGTCTTTTATATTCCAGTGGTTTCATTTTAGTCCTGCCTGCCCCGCCATGGTAACATCTTGCATCCATTGCAAGTGCCAGGTCACTTGCACGCCTTGCCGCCGATACAAAAAGTGGTATAATAATTGGCACAATGCTTTTTATCCTGTGTATTATACTGCCTGATTCAAAATCAGCACCTCTTGCAAGCTGTGCTTTCATAATCTTATCAGTTTCTTCAATAAGTATTGGTATAAACCTTAGTGCTATTGACATCATCATTGCAACTTCATGTACTGGAACTTTTATATAGACAAGAGGTTTAAGCAGGCTTTCTATAGCATCCGTCAGCTGGTTTGGCGTTGTTGCCAGTGTCATCAGGGATGAGCCAATTATAAGAAAAACCAGCCTTAATGCCATAAATACCATTTTCTCTATGCCTTCCAGGGTAATTGTTATAAAACCATACCTTACAAGAACTGTTTCACCAGAAGTCCATAAAAGGTTAAGTGCTGCTGTAAAAACTAACATAAATAAAATTGGTTTAATACCTCTTACAATAAACCTAAATGGTACTTTTGACAATTTTACCATAATACAGAAAAAAAGCGCAGCTATTATGTAACCACTAAACCTGCTAAAACAGAAAAGTGAAATTATATAAAGAAAAGTCCCTGCAACTTTTACCCTTGGGTCCAGTCTGTGTATAACAGATTCTGCTGCATAATACTGTCCAATAGTTATGTCACGTATCATCTTTTATATTCTCCATTCTTAAGCCACTTATATATTGCCTCTGCACTTTCATCTGCAGTAATATACTCACCTTTAATTAATGCCCCTGCATCTCTTAACTGGTGTATAACTTTTGCCGCCTGTGGCACTCCAAGCCCTATTTTCTCAAGTTCTTTTTCAAACTGGAAGATTTCTGCTGGTTTCCCATCCAGAACAATGCTTCCATTATTCATTACAATAAGCCTCTCTACATATTTTGCTATATCTTCCATACTATGTGACACAATTATTACAGTTATATTGTTCTCTTTATGAAGTTTTTTAAGCAGTCCGAATATTTCAGCCCTTCCTGCTGGGTCAAGGCCTGCTGCTGGTTCATCAAGTACAAGGACTTCTGGCTTCATCGCAAGTACACCTGCTATTGCCACACGTCTTTTCTGCCCTCCAGACAGTGCAAACGGGGATACGTCAATTAAATCATCACCTATTCCTGTCATTTTCAGGGCTTCATATGAACGAAGCTCTACTTCAAGTAATGGCAAACCAAGATTTTTAGGACCAAATTGTACATCATTAATTACAGTTGTTTCAAAAAGCTGGTGTTCTGGGTATTGGAATACCAGGCCAACCTTTGCCCTAAGCCCACGCATATCAAATGACTTATCATATATATCCTGCCCATTATAATATATTTTACCTGATGAAGCACGTTCAAGCCCGTCCAGAAGCTGTACAAGTGTTGATTTACCTGAGCCTGTATGCCCTGCAATGCCAATAAACCCTCCATCATTTATTTCCAGGTTTATATCTCTGAGAGCAACTTTTTCATGCCCGCTGTTTAAACCATATATATAACTTACATTTTGTAGCTTTATAGACATACCAACCCTCCCGGCTAAACTGCTGTTCCTGCACTTTTAATTTTTAACAAAATATCAACAAGTTCTTCTGGATATAAAATATCTTTTGGTATTTTTATGCCTTTCCTGTTAAGTTCCAGAGCAATTTTGGTTACTTCTGGTATCTCAAGCCTGTATTTTACCATCTCTTCACTTCTTGCAAATACCTGCCTTGGGGTGCCTTCCATTCTGACCTGGCCTGATGACATAACATACACATAGTCTGCAATGGTTACTTCTTCCATATAGTGTGTTATAAGTATTATTGTTATTTTTTCTTTTTTATTTAGTTCCCTTGCTGTCTTTATAACAGATTTCCTGCCTTCTGGGTCAAGCATTGCAGTTGGCTCATCAAGTATTATGCATTTTGGCTTCATTGCCATTATGCCTGCAACTGCTACACGCTGTTTCTGCCCTCCTGACAAATGGTCTGGTGATTCTTTCCTGTATTCATACATACCTGTATTTTTAAGGCTTTCTTCCACCCGTTTCCAGATTTCCACGCTTGGAACACCCATATTTTCTGGACCGAAACCTACATCTTCTTCAACAACACTTGAAACAATCTGGTTGTCTGGATTTTGGAAAACCATACCTGCAGACTGTCTTACAAGCAGGTCATTTTTATGGTCTGATGTGTCTTTTCCATCAACATACAATGTACCTTCTGTTGGTACAAGAAGTGCATTCAAATGTTTTGCAAACGTTGATTTTCCTGAACCATTTGCACCAAGCACTGCGATAAAATCTCCTGCCTGTACTTCTATATTTATGCCGTCAAGAGCCCTGTTTATCCCTATGACATTACCTTCTTCATCACGCCTTGAATATTCATGTACAAGGTCTTCTGCCTTTATAAATGGTTTCATAAGATAATCTCCTGTTAAAAGCTGTTCTGTGCAAACATTGCCAATACTTACTTATAATGACATCTTTCACCTTAATTGTCAACCTTGCATATATCCTGGTTACATTTGCGGAAAATTCTTTTTGTGTTTACAAAACAACAAAAGGCCGTCACTTACACTGTGACAGCCTGTTTATTAAATACTTGTTAAATTATACTAATTCAATAAGCACTTCCATTGCAGCATCGCCCCTGCGTGGACCAATCTTAACAATACGTGTATAACCACCATTGCCATTACGCTCAGCATACTTTGGCCCTATCTCATCTAAAACCTTAGCAGAAACACTTACTACCTTTGTATTTTTCTTACGTCCCTTTACTTCCTTTGGAACTTCTGTTACTTTATAGAGAGTCTTTTCCATCTGTCTTCTTGCATGAAGCCTTGAAGGCTGGTCTTTCTTTATTTCCTTTTCAACTTCATCATATACAGTAACTTTCTTGCCATCTACTACTTCTTTAACTCTCTTGCCATCTTTATCTTTACGGGCAACTTTAGCAGTTACCTTAACTGTATCATAATTATTGCACTCTTTAATACCTAAGGCAATTATTTTCTCTGCAATCTTACGGACTTCTTTTGCTTTTGCTTCCGTTGTAACTATCCTGCCATAATACAGCAAATCTGTCACCTGGTTGCGTAGCAATGCTTTTCTCTGGCTGGAAGTTCTTCCAAGTTTTCTATAACCTGCCATTTGCTTACCTCCTAATTATCGTCACCTAAGTTAAGTGAAAGCCCTAACTCTTTTAACTTAGCTAATACTTCTTCTAAAGACTTACGTCCAAGATTTCTTACCTTCATCATATCCTCAGATGTGCGGTTACAAAGTTCCTCAACAGTATTAATACCTGCCCTCTTCAGGCAATTATAAGAACGTACTGACAATTCGAGTTCGTCAATATTCATTTCAAGAACTTTGTCCTTATCATTCTCTTCTTTCTCAGCCATAACAGGAATATTTGAAGTTTTATCAGAAAGATTGATAAAGGATTTCAAATGGTCACTTAAAACCTTTGCAGCAAGGCTGACAGCATCACTTGGCTCAATAGTGCCATTTGTATATACATCTAATGTCAACTTATCGTAATCAGTAATCTGACCAACACGGGTGTTTTCAATCTTGATGTTTACTCTCTCTACCGGGGTAAAGATAGAATCAATTGCAATAACATTAAGTGGCAGGTCTTCCCTTTTATTCTTGTCTGAGCTTATATAACCACGGTTATTTACAATTGTCATCTCGATATAAAGTTTACAATCAGGTCCTCCGCTTAATGTAGCAATAACCTGGTCTGGATTCATAATTTCAATATCTGAATCAACCTGGATATCTGCTGCTGTAACTACTCCCTCACCAGAAGCTTCTATATAAGCAGTCTTAACCTCATCGAACTCGCTGTTATTTTTAATAGCGAGACTTTTAATATTCATTATAATCTCTGTCACATCTTCCTTAACTCCAGGAATTGCAGCAAATTCATGAACAACGCCATCAATCTTAATATGACTGACAGCTGTACCCGGTAATGATGAAAGCATAATTCTTCTGAGGGAATTACCCAAAGTCGTACCATATCCTCTTTCAAGAGGTTCTACAACAAAACGTCCATATCTCTTATCTTCTGAAATCTCAGCAATCTCAATATTTGGTTCTTTAAAATCAAGCACTCCAAGTACCTCCTTTTGGGTGTTATGCTTACATAATCACAGGTTAATATTACTTAGAATATAACTCGACGATAAGCACTTCATTAACAGGAACATCTATCTGTTCTCTTGTTGGAACTTCTTTTACTACGCCAGAAAGGTTTTCATGGTCAGCCTCAAGCCACTCTGGAACAATTCTTCCGTCTGTTACTTCAAGAATATCTTTATATCTCTGTTTACCCTTGTGCTTTTCTTTAATTTCAATAACATCCCCTGGTTTTACCTGGTATGAAGGAATTGTTACACACTTGCCATTCACAAGTATATGCTTATGGCCAATAACCTGTCTTGCCTCTTTCCTTGTACGTCCATAGCCCATCCTGTAAACTACGTTATCAAGCCTGAGCTCAAGGAGAATCATAAGGTTCTCACCAGTTGTACCATATTTTAATTTCTGTGCTTTTGCGAAATTATTCCTGAATGGTTTCTCAAGCACGCCATATATAAATTTAGCCTTCTGCTTCTCTTTTAACTGAAGGCCATACTCACTCTGTTTCCTGCCTGCCCTGGCATTTCTGTTAGACTTTTTGTCTATACCCATAAATATTGGGTCTATTCCAAGGCTCCTGCATCTTTTAAGCACTGGCGTCATATCTCTTGCCATGTCTGTTCCTCCTATATAAATATACAATAAATATACTTGTTCACAAATCTATTACGCATGCTGCAAATTATACACGGCGGCGCTTTGGTGGCCTGCATCCGTTATGTGGCACTGGTGTTACATCCCTGATGCTTGTTACATCAATTCCACATGCCTGTAATGCACGTATTGCTGCTTCACGTCCTGAACCTGGTCCTTTAACCATAACATCTACAGAAGACAGTCCATGAGGCAGTGCTGCCTTAGCTGCTGTTTCTGCTGCCATCTGTGCTGCGTATGGTGTTGACTTCTTAGAACCCCTGAAGCCTAACCCGCCTGCGCTTGCCCAGGAAATTGCATTTCCTTCAGCATCTGTAAGCGTAACGATTGTATTATTAAAGGAAGACTGGATATGTGCCTGTCCATGTCCGACATTCTTCCTGACACGCTTTTTGCTTGCCTTTTTTGCTACCTGTTTAGCCATTGTCAAACCCTCCTAATTAGATTTGTACATATTATCTCTTAATTATTTCTTCTTATTTGCGACAGTACGCTTAGGACCTTTACGGGTTCTTGCATTTGTCTTTGTCTTCTGTCCACGTACAGGAAGGCCTTTCCTATGACGGATACCCCTGTAGCATCCAATTTCCTGCAGTCTCTTGATATTTAATGCAATTTCCCTGCGGAGATCACCCTCAACTGTCTGTGTGGCATCAATGACGTCACGGATACGTGCAACCTCTTCATCAGTTAAATCCTTTACACGTGTGTCAGGATTGACATTAGCCTCTGCTAAAATGCGGTTGGAACTAACCCTGCCAATACCATAAATATAGGTAAGCCCAATTTCAACACGCTTTTCTCTTGGTAAATCTACACCACTAATACGTGCCATGTATACTTTACACCTCCGTTATTTTTCTAAATATAATAGTTAATAAATGATTACAGTGTATATTACACTGCCAGCCGCTTTAAATTGTAACCTTACTGCATAGACTGTTCTTATTATGGCTGCCTGCGAAATGACAGCCGGTACTACGCCGCAGTCACCAATCTGCCGTTGGTAAGGCCAGTCCTGGATGAAATGACACATCCTTTGCTGAAATGGTTAATCACTCCATTTACAATATCATAGTACAATACGTACCATAACGAACAGAAAGCAAGTTCTATCTTAATAACAGAAAAACCAAAGTCTCCTGCTTTGGCTTCTGTCCAATATTAGCCCTGTTTCTGTTTGTGTCTAGGGTTCTCACAGATTACTCTGATTCTTCCCTTTCTTTTGATGACCTTACATTTTTCGCAAATTGGTTTTACTGAAGATCTAACTTTCACAGCAATAACCTCCTTTCATAAAGTCCATCTGATAGTCTATCATAATTTTCCATTTGTTGCAAGCATTTTTTTTAGTTTTTCACGCCTATTTCATAAATTTCAATAATTCTTGTTATCTGCTTTTGTCCATTAATCCATCTTATCTTTTATAGTATATAAACTTTTAAAATTATCCTGCCTGCTGCAACCTAAACCTACCGCAGAACCATTTTGTACACCAGACA
>VSNJ01000111.1 GCA_009774235.1 Lachnospiraceae bacterium | reverse complement strand
GTATTTTGCCAGAGTAATATAGTTTTTGTATAATTTAAAAAATGGAGAACCCTAAAATATCTTATATAGTTTTTAATTACTTTATAAACCTAGTTTTTATTTATTTTACAATACAATAGTGCTTTTTACTTTTCTTGCTTTACTTTCGTACAAATAAAAGTTATAATAAGTAAGCATGATTACCAGTAAGTGGCATTTTTGCGGATTTTATGCATATTATAGAATAAGTGCCATTTTCTGGTTAAATTAAATAATAAGTAAGGGGAGTTATTTATGCCATTATGGAAAGCCGTGATACTTGGCCTGGTACAAGGTCTTGCAGAATTTCTGCCAATCAGCAGTTCAGGGCATCTGGTTATTATAAAAAATATACTTGGGGTGGACCTGGAAAGTGGTGGTATGTTTTTTGATGTAATGCTGCATATGGGTACTCTTGTAGCTATATTTATAGCATTCCATAAGGATATAGGGAAACTGGTAATAGAAGGTTTACATATATTTGCAGATATAATTGCTAATACGGGCATATTCTTTTCAAGGATAACAAAACATAGCAAAGAATACAGGCATGTTGTAAAAAGTTCATACCGTAAATTTGTTGTACTTATTATTGTATCTACTATACCTACAGCGGTAATAGGGCTTTTATTATCAGATATAGTTGAAGCAGCTAATGATATGGTAATGGTGCCAGGAATATGCCTGTTTATTACAGCAGCATTCCTGTTTATTGCTGATTTTATTGATATTGGCAGTAAGACGCCAAAAGAAGTTTCTTATGGTAGTGCATGTACTATTGGGGTTGCACAGGGATTGTCAACGATGCCTGGCATATCACGTTCTGGGACAACAATAACAGCATGTCTTTTATGTGGTTTTGACAAGAAATTTGCTGTTAAATATTCATTTATAATGTCAATACCTGCGGTTCTTGGTGCTGTTGTACTACAAGTAAAGGATTTTACAGCTGATACAATAATGAAAGAAGATATTCCTGGTTGTATTGTTGCAACATTTATTGCAGCAATAGTGGGATACTTGTCAATATGTTTTATGATGTCACTGGTACGTGGCAAGAAATATAAATATTTTGCAATATATTGTATAATAATGGGCGGTGTAGTAATTGGATATAATTTTCTGGGGTAATATAACAGGTTTATAGTGGTGCTAAAGCATAAATAATGCCAGTAATTATTACGGTTCTGGCATGACAGGTTTTGATATTATTACTAATGTTATTAAAACTGGACAGCAGCCATTATATTACGGCTGTTATTTATGCCATAAGATGTGGCATAGAGATTAGTAAGAAAAGGGGAGTTGTCAAAATGGCAGCAACAAATAGTTCTACTGGTACAGAAGGAAAAAGCAGAGTTAAAACTGTCCGTCCAGCTGCCAGCAAAAAGCCTGGTATAGCAAAAGGCGGCAATAGCAGCAGAACACGTAATGCTAAAGGTACATCTTCTTCCAATAAGAAAGCCGGAAAGGAAAAGATATACCAGAGTAAGATTGAAGATGTTAATGAATATAAAGACAAAATGGCATTTGAAACAGCAATAACCCTTATTGTAATGCTTATCCTTGCATTGTTCCTTTATTTAAGTTATTTTGGGCTTGGAGGTATAGTAGGGAAAATATTTGGTGGCCTGTTTTTTGGGCTTTTTGGATGGAGTGCCTGGATTTTTCCAGCAGGAATTATAGTTGGATATGTATTTGCACTTGTCAACCAGGGTGACCGGCGTGTGTTAAGGAAGCTTATAAGTTTTATAGCAGCAATATGGCTGCTTCTTGGTATTACAGACCTTTTATTTAAACAGGAGATAATGTCTGAATATTATACAAGCAACCATGTCATGCATCCTAAATATTTTGAGTGTGTAAACCTTACATTAGGGGATGTCCTTAGCAAGGGAAAAGCTAATGCAGGCATGGTGGGAAGGCTTATAAGCAGTATTTTTTCAAAGGTTATTGGTGAAACAGGTGCAGTGGTAATAATGCTTGCACTGCTTATATTAAGCCTGTTTGTCTTTAATGGAATGGAACTTATGGCAGCACTCCGTAAGAGAAATGCATATAAACAGGAAATGGAAAATACATATGCTGAGATAAAGAGTGGCGGGGATTACAGGGAACCTTCATACCGTGTAGCTGCCCCATCTGCTGCAAAGCGCCAGCATATACAGGGTGCTTCTGTAATGCAGTCAGTAAATCTTAAGGAAATGAACCAGACTCTTGATGGTATAGAGGAAACTGAACGTAAAAATGCTATTAACAGAAGCAGAATGGAAGAAATAACTTTGGATAATGTGTCCCCCCTAAAGGGCACAAAAGATATAGATAATAGAAATAGTAAAGGCACAGATGGCAATAAGAGAAAGAAAAGTGATGTACAAAGTATAAATGAAATACAAGATAACTGGACAGATGAGCTTAAGACTGGTTATACTTCCAGAGGACAGGCAGTAAATAAAAAGGACGGGGCTTTGCAACATAAGGATAATATACCAAGGCAGGAAACTGATGAGGAAAGACGGAGAAGAAACCTGGAGAGTATTCCTGTATTCAGGGATGAATTAAATAAAAAATTTGGAAAAACACCAGATGGTGCACAAGGAATGAAGCCTTTATTTCCTATTAAAGATATTCCAGTGCAGGATTTAGCAAAAGAGAAAAAAACAGATATACCATCTATGGAAAGAATTGTACCTGGTACTGTGGAAGAAACTACAAATAATATAACAACAGATAATGGTTACAGCTGTGGACATATAGAAAATGTGGAAGAAACAGCCAGCCAGTCCAGTATAAATGAAACAGGCAGCAGTAATATAATAAATATTGCGGAAAGTATAGAAAACACTGGAGACAGTAGTATTATAAATATTAAAGAAAGTCCAGCCAGTACAGAAAGCTATATTACAGAAAATCCTGCTAGTACAGGAAGTCCAGGTATTATAGAGAGTTATAATGAGGAAAATATAACAGATGCAGAATATACAGAAAGCCAGTATATTACAGATAATATAACAGATACTTGTGATACAGACGTTGTACAAAATGTATATACAGCAGGAAATAATACAGAAGATATTACAGAGAGAACAGAAGATATTGTGGAAAGCGGGGTATATCCATCTATAGAAACAGATGGTAATGTAGGAAAACCAGCCAGCCTGGCAAAGCCTGTGCCAGCTGGTGCAACAGACCATAAAAGGATAGGCGGGGATAATTATGTTTCTGCCTCTAGTACATTTAATGCATTAAATAACAGCAAAGAAGAGTCAGAGGAAATTGTACAAAAGAAAGAATATATTTTCCCTCCAGTAGACTTGCTTGCTTTGCCAAAGGAAACTTCACATGGCATGACAGATGATGAACTAAGGAATACTGCACTTAAGCTGCAGGATACTCTTAAAAGTTTTAATGTAAATGTAAATATGGGCGCAGTAACATGTGGGCCTACAGTTACGAGGTATGAGTTGTTCCCTGAACAGGGTGTAAGGGTTAATAAAATTACAAATCTTGCAGATGACCTTAAATTAAACCTTGCTGCATCAAGCATAAGGATTGAGGCACCAATACCAGGCAAGTCTGCAGTTGGTATTGAAATACCAAACCCTGAACCTGGTTCAGTTGCGTTCAGGGAACTTCTTGAGGGTGAAGCTTTCCAGAAAGCAAAGTCACCTGTTACATTTGCAGTTGGAAAAGATATTGGTGGCAATACTATAATGACAGATATTGCTAAGATGCCACATCTTCTTATAGCTGGTGCAACTGGTTCTGGTAAATCAGTTTGTATTAATACACTTATTATGAGTGTTTTGTATAAAGCAAATCCAGATGATGTCAAACTTATAATGATTGACCCTAAGGTAGTGGAACTTAGTGTATACAATGGGATACCACATCTGTTCTGCCCGGTTGTAACAGACCCTAAAGAGGCGTCTGCTGCACTTAACTGGGCTGTACGTGAGATGATGGACAGGTACAATAAGTTTACAGAGCTTGGTGTACGTAATATTTCGGGTTATAATGAAAAGATAAAAACAGTTCCAGATGCAGAGAAGGCAGGTTATGCTAAAATGCCTTTACTTATAATAATAGTAGATGAGTTTGCAGACCTTATGATGGTTGCTTCAAAAGAAGTTGAAGATTCAGTATGCAGGATTGCACAGCTTGCAAGAGCTGCTGGAATACATCTTGTACTTGCTACACAGCGTCCGTCTGTCAATGTAATTACAGGTATTATAAAGGCAAATATACCATCAAGGATAGCATTTTCTGTATCATCTGCAATAGATTCACGCACAATCCTTGACAAAGGTGGGGCTGAGAAACTTATTGGAAAGGGTGATATGCTTTTCTTCCCATCAGGTTATTCAGAGCCTGTACGTGTACAGGGTGCATTTGTATCTGATAAAGAAGTAAGTGATGTAGTAGAATTCCTGCGCAATAATAATGAAGAACCAGAATATAATGAAAATGTTACTGAAATGGTGGAGAGCCAGGAGGCATCAAGTGCACCAGAACAGAAAGAATCAAAACCAGACAGGGATGAGTATTTTGAAGAGGCAGGAAGATTTGTAATTGAGTCAGAAAGAGCAGCAGCAGGACAGCTGCAGAGACGTTTTTCTATAGGGTTTAACCGTGCAGGAAGAATTATAGACCAGCTTCATAAAGCAGGTGTTGTAGGACCAGCAGAAGGTACAAAGCCACGTAAAATACTTATGACAATGAATGACTTTGACCTTCTTTTAGGCAATGTGCCACCTGTTACTGAAAGCGAAATAGAAGAAACAATGCAGAATTATGCAGAAGCAGGTAGTATAGAGGGGGCTCCGGATGGACAATATTAAAGGACATATTATTACTAACTCATTTCTTAATACAAAGAAATATACAGAACATTATGAATGGCTAAAAGCTTCTGCGTCAAAATATAGCGCAGGACTGGAGGTTCTGGAAAATGCAGATATCCTATGTTCTTATTCATCAAGCTGGGAAGAAAAGCTTTCTTCTGCTATTGATGGTGATTCATTTATATTATACTGGGACAAGGATATAAGGCTTGGAAGGCAGTTAGAAGCACTCTGCAGGCAGAGGGGCATACTTTTCTTTAATTCTATAGAAACGGTAGCTGTATGTGACGATAAGTCCCTGACATACCAGAAATTGTGGGAATGGAACCAGGGAAAAGAGGAATCTTTAAGGATTCCTCTTGTGCCAACAATAACAGCACCAATGACATATTCAAATATTGGGTATACAGATTTAAATTTTCTTGATAAAATAACAGAAGAGTTTTCATTTCCAATAGTAGTAAAAGAATGTTTTGGCTCATTCGGGATGCAGGTATATCTTGCAGAAAACCGCCGCCAGCTTGAAGAAATTGTATTAAAGCTTGGCGGGACGCCACATATATACCAGAAATTCATTAAAGAGAGCAGTGGCAGGGATGTAAGGCTGCAGATAGTTGGCGGCAAGGTGGCTGCTGCAATGTACAGATATTCCTCTAATGGTGATTTCAGGGCTAATGTGACAACTGGGGCACATACTAAACCTTATAAGCCGTCTGATAGTGAATGTATGCTTGCAATAAAGACTGCGGGGATATTAGGTCTTGATTTTGGCAGTGTAGATTTACTTTTTCCAGATAATAATGGCAGGGCAGGGATTGTATGTGAAGTTAATTCTAATGCCCATTTTAAAAGCATATCTGACTGCACAGGGGTAAATGTTGCAGATAAGATAATAGATTATATTATAAGCCAGGTACGCCTAAACAGGTCTAGTATCTAGCTATCGCAGGCCCGCCCAGATGATACAAGCCAGCTGGCACATCTGGACTTTGTCTCTGTGGGAATAAACTAAAAACAAGCACTTATTAAACGGAGGTTACATATGAAAGGGTATATTATTTATAATGAGGAGGAAGCTAAGAAAAATAGCAGTTTTATTGAAAAGTTCCAGAATGAAGGCACAAAGTATGATATTAGTTTCCAATATGTTCCATATGAAGAGTACAGAAGGTATGAAGAACCTGACCTGGTAATAAACAGGACAAGGGATTACAGGGTAAGCATGTATTATGAAAATAATGGTATAGCAGTTTTTAACCCTGCATATCTTATACATATTGGCAATAATAAATATGAGGCAACAGGGTATCTTTCAGAACATTTGTCATATGAAGTTAAAGATAATAAATGGATAGCTAATACATGGTTTATAGGTAAAACTGAGTTAAATTCATTTATTGATGATGAGTATATGGGCAGGCTTATAAGCAACCTGACTGGTTCTGCGGATAATGATGTTGTTATTAAATCTGTAGATGGCCATGGAGGCTCTGAAGTATTTTTACTGGAGAATGGTGTTAATAACCTTGGAAAGCGCAGGGAAATATTAGAAAAATTATCTGGACATGACTGTGTTGTACAAGAGAGGATTGACAGTGACAGTTCTGATATACGGGTATATATTATTGGCGGTAAAATATATGCTGCTATATTAAGGCAAGGTGAAAATGATTTCCGTTCAAATTACTCACTTGGAGGAAGTGTAAAAGAGTACAAGCTTGATGATTACCAGGAAAGTTATGTTATGAAATTTGTGGAAGCACTGGGTGGAAGCAAAATTGGAATGGCAGGGATTGATTTTATACTGGCAAAGGATGGAAGCCTGGTATTTAATGAAATTGAGGAAATGGCAGGCTCACGTATGCTTTATGAATGTACAGACTATGACATTGTAAAGGACTATGTACAATGGATTAGCAAATTTATATAGGAGGTTGTATATGAAGACTGATATTGAAATTGCACAGGAAGCAAAGATGCTCCATATACGTGATGTAGCAGCAAAGCTTGGTATAACAGAGGATGGGCTTGAGTATTATGGCAAATACAAAGCAAAGCTGGCAGACAGTTTATGGGGAGAAGTTAAAGACAACAAAGATGGAAAACTTGTGCTTGTAACAGCAGTAAATCCTACACCGGCAGGTGAAGGAAAGACTACTACAACAGTTGGTATTGGTGAGGCTATGGCAAAGCTTGGCAAAAAAGCAGCAATAGCATTGCGTGAGCCATCGCTTGGGCCTTGTTTTGGTATTAAAGGTGGTGCCGCAGGCGGCGGTTATGCACAGGCAGTCCCTATGGAGGACTTAAATCTTCATTTTACGGGTGACTTCCATGCAATAACATCAGCTAATAATCTTCTTGCAGCAATGCTTGACAACCATATACAGCATGGCAATGCACTTAAAATTGATACAAACCAGGTGGTCTGGAAGCGTTGTGTTGATATGAATGACAGGGTACTTAGGAATATTGTGGCAGGTATTGGAAGGCCTGTTGACGGTGTTGTCCGTGAAGACCACTTTATTATTACAGTTGCATCAGAGATTATGGCTATTTTATGTCTTGCAGAAAATATTAAAGATTTAAAAGAAAGGCTTTCAAGGATTATTGTTGCATATAATTATGATGGTGAGCCTGTTACTGCAGGACAGTTAAATGCAGTTGGCGCAATGGCAGCATTGCTTAAAGATGCAATTAAACCTAACCTTATACAGACTGTAGAAAATACACCAGTATTTGTACATGGCGGCCCATTCGCTAATATAGCACATGGATGTAACAGTGTGCGTGCTACAAAGACTGCGCTTAAGCTTGCAGACTATGTTATTACTGAGGCAGGGTTTGGGGCAGACCTTGGGGCAGAGAAATTCCTGGATATTAAGTGCCGTGTTGCAGGGCTTAAACCAGATGCAACAGTGCTTGTTGCAACAGTGCGTGCCCTTAAGTATAATGGAGGAGTGTCTAAAGATAAGCTGGGTGAAGAAAATCTTTCTGCATTAAAAGAAGGCATTGCAAACCTTGGCAAACATATCGAAAATATAGCTAAATTTAATATCCCATGTGTTGTTGCACTTAACCGTTTTGTATCTGATACAGAAGCAGAGCTTGCTTTTGTCAAGGAATATTGTGAAACAAGGGGATGTGAATTTGCACTTTCAGAGGTCTGGGAGCATGGCGGTGATGGTGGCATAGAACTTGCAGAAAAGATTTTAAATACACTTGAAACTAAGGAAAGTGGTTATGCACCTATTTATAATACAGAACTTCCAATAAAGGAAAAGATAAGCACTATTGCAAAAGAAATATATGGGGCAGATGGGGTGACATATGATGCCGCAGCTTCAAAGGCAATAGAAAGGTTAGAGAAGCTTGGTTATGGTAATCTTCCTGTATGTATGGCAAAGAACCAGTATTCACTTTCGGATGATGCAACAAAACTTGGCAGGCCTTCTGGATTTAATGTAAATATACGTGAAGTATATGTATCTGCTGGTGCAGGTTTTGTTGTTGCTATTACAGGAACTGTTATGACAATGCCAGGGCTTCCGCTACATCCTGCTGCTGAGAGGATTGATGTGGATGACAATGGGGTAATTACAGGACTGAGTTAAGCAGAACTTTTGTAAATGGCAGGGTTATGGGTGTTTGAAAATTAAATAACTTACAAATTATATGGCTCTGGCAATTCCAAAATTTTACCAACAAAAAGCCATGTGAAACATGGCTTTGCCCGCATTGCGCTTGGATGGGATACGCAATGGTGCATAAAGCCTTAAAGAACAAGGCTTAAGCACCAGCGTCCCCATAACAGCTGCCTTTTGGTAAAATATTTGGAACTTGTCAGAGTAATATAGTCTTTGTGTAATTTTAATTTCCAAACATCAATAAGTCCTTTAATTTATTAGGTTTGGCTTAACTAAATGACTTTGTGCTATGTTAATGGTGTAAAGTGCGTATGGAATAATGTCTTGCTTTTTACATTTGGAAGTCTGGTATCTATTGGAAACAGTATACCCTTATAAAATTAAAAAGTATTAAATTCTGCTTTTGTAAAAGATAAATATAATACTTGTGTAAAATAGCGGATTATTAATAATGATAGTGTAAAAATATGGATAAGTTTAAAATAAAAAATGGTAAAATAAATTGTTGTATTTTATTTAGAAATATAGTAATTGTATTGTTTATTATAATTTTTTTTAACCCAGATGTTGTATATTGTATGGCAGCTGTTGGACATAATGTTGTTTCTGCAGATAATGACATAATTAAAGATGACACAGGTATTGTCTATAGAGTAGATAATAATTCTGGTACATGTGGTATTGTTGCATATGAAGGAAATGGCAGTGATATTATTATTCCAGATATATACAATGGTTATAGTGTTGTTTCAATAGCAGATAATGTATTCAGGGAAAATGATACTGCCAGAAGCCTGGTTATTGGAA
The DNA here is from genome assembly GCA_009774235.1 of Lachnospiraceae bacterium. Lineage (GTDB taxonomy): Bacteria > Bacillota > Clostridia > Lachnospirales > Lachnospiraceae > Butyribacter. The sequence continues at coordinate 4,549 of VSNJ01000111.1, read as the reverse complement.
GCAATATAGAAACTATAGGAAGCAGGGCATTTGCATATTGTAACCGGATAGAAGATGTTACTTTTAAGGGAAATAAGTTAAAAGTAGTGTCATCAGAATGTTTTGTGGCATGTGAATCTTTAAAAAGAATTACAATACCATCTTCTGTACAGAAAATAGGTGATGGTGCATTTGCTTTTTGTAGTGCATTATACCAGGTGGTTATTTCGGAAAATGTAAGGAAATTTGGAATTAATGTTTTTTATAATTGTGAAAAAGACAGGCTTACAATAGTAACCCCTGATGGTTCTAAGGCTGGAAATTTTGCTGTAAAAAATAAATTTTTGGTTACAGATACAACAAAAACAAGGCTTTTGGTAAAGAATATAAGGGATATAGAAGGGCATAAGGAGAGAATTGTGGTATATAATGCGCCTTCAGCAGTAAAGTGGAAGAGCCTTAATAAAAAAGTTGCCAAGGTGGATAATAATGGGAAGGTTACTGCTTTAAAGGCAGGAACAACAAAGGTTATGGCAAGTACAGGTGGTAAAACCCTGGAATGTAAAGTAAGGGTTTTTAAGAGAAATAAAAAGAATTGTCTTAAAGTAATTTATTCTAAATATGTAAAAAGAGAAATGACAGATTATGAAAAAATCTATGCAGCACATGCATGGCTTATAAAGAATGTAAAATATGATAAAACGCTTTACAAAACAGGGACAGTGCCATATATAAGCCATACAGCTAAAGGTACTTTTAACAAAGGTGTGGCGGTATGTGATGGATATGCCAAAGCATTTATTATTATAATGCAACATTACAGAATACCATGTATTATGGTTACAGGCGGACAGCATGCATGGAATATGGTAAAGATTAAAAATAAGTGGTACCATATTGACTGTACATATGACGACCCTGTGGTAAATGGCAGTTTTAATAATAAACATGTTTTTATGGATTTCTTTTTAAAGACAGACCAGGAAATGTATGCTACACATATATGGAATTACAGCGCATTTCCAAAATGTAACAGTACAAAGGTTAATAAAAATTACAGGACACAGGCTGTAAGATAATTATAGTATAATAATTTTTATACTTTTGTGCAGATATAAGGCTGGAAGGTGCTAGAATGGCATATTTCTATTGTATATTGACGAGGTTATACAGGAAAGGAAAAAGATAAATGAAAACCAGGATATATAATGCAAAGATTATTACAATGGTAAATGGTACAGATATCATAGAAGGGGAAATACATATTGAAGATGAATGTATTTCTTTTGTGGGAACAGCAGAAGAAGCGGGAAAAATAAAGGATGGAATTGTATGGGACAGGGAGATTGATGCTTGTGGCAATGTAGTAATGCCTGGTTTTAAAGATGCCCATACACATTCTGCAATGACTTTCCTGCGCTCATACGCAGATGACCTTCCTTTGCAGGAATGGCTTTATAACAGGGTATTTCCTATGGAAGCAAAGCTTACAGAAGAAGATGTATTGTGGTGTTCAAAGCTTGCTATTATGGAATACCTGACAAGTGGCATTACAGCTAATTTTGATATGTATATGAAGAATGAATCTAATGCAAAAGCTTCTGCTGATACAGGTTTCAGGACTGTTTTATGTGGCAGTATTAATGACTTTGGCGGGACTATTGAAGAAATAGAAGAAGAGTATAAGCATTTTAATAATTATGGCAGCAGCCTTATATCATACCAGCTTGGGTTCCATGCGGAATATACTACTAAAAGAGAAACGCTTGAAGGAATGGCAGGGCTTGCTAAGAAGTATAAGGCACCTGTATATACACATAATTCAGAAACAAAGGCAGAAGTGGAAGGTTGTGTGGAAAGATATGGCAAGACACCTACAGCATTTCTTGACAGTATTGGTATGTTTAATTATGGTGGTGGAGGTTTCCACTGTGTGTATATGACAGATGAGGACTTAAATATCTGTAAAGAAAAGAATATATGGGTAGTAACTAACCCAGCTTCAAATGTAAAACTTGCAAGCGGGATTGCACCTGTTAAAAAAATGCTTGATATGGGTATAGGTCTTGCAATAGGTACAGACGGGCCTGCAAGCAATAATTGCCTTGATATGTTCAGGGAGATGTTCCTGGTAACAGCATTACAAAAGGTTTCAATTCCTGATGCAGCAGCTGTGGATGCTAATGATGTGCTCTATATGGCAACTGTAGGTGGTGCGTTGTCAATGGGTCTTACAGACTGCGATACTCTTGAAAAAGGTAAATGTGCAGATTTAATAATGATTGACATGCACCAGCCTAATATGCAGCCAGTAAATAATATTAGTAAAAATATTGTTTATAGCGGAAGCAAGCAGAATGTGAAAATGACAATGGTTGCCGGGAAGATTCTTTATGAGGATGGCAAGTTTAATATTGGTACTGATGCAGAAGAAGTTTATGCAAAAGCAAATGAAAGTATTACAAGGATGAAACAGGCATAAATGGTATATTATAAGATATTTTAATATAAGCTGGCTGGTTTCTGTAAGATTTCTGTATAATTTAGTAATAAATACACAAAACTATATCCTATAAATGCAAATACAGCAAGATTATTTGCTGTCCAGTTTATAGGAGGTTAAGTGTAATGGATTGTTTGAAAATTAATGAAGTTAAAGCAAGGGAAATTGTTGACTCAAGAGGTAATCCTACAGTTGAGGCAGAAGTAGTGCTTAATTGCGGTGTATCAGGAAGGGCAGCAGCGCCAAGTGGTGCATCAACAGGAATTTATGAAGCCCATGAGCTCAGGGATGGTGACAAAAGCCGTTATGGCGGTAATGGCGTTAAAAATGCAGTTGACAATGTAAATAAGCTTGTTGCATTCAGGTTAAAAGGAATGGATGCTTCGGATATTTATAATATTGACAAGAAGATGATTGAGGAAGATGGAACTGCTAATAAAAGTAAACTTGGTGCCAATGCAATGCTTGCTGTATCTATTGCGTGTGCAAAAGCGGCTGCTGCTGCTTATAAAATGCCATTATACAGGTTTCTTGGCGGTATTAGCGGCAATACACTTCCTGTCCCTATGATGAATATATTAAATGGCGGTGCACATGCAACAAATACTGTTGATACACAAGAGTTTATGGTAATGCCTGTTGGAGCTTGTTGTTTTGCAGAAGGCTTAAGACAGTGCTGTGAAGTTTACCATGAGCTTAAAGGTATATTAAAGTCTAAAAACCTTGCTACAGCTGTAGGTGACGAGGGCGGTTTTGCACCTGACCTTGCAAGTGATGAAGAAACTATAGAACTTATACTTGAGGCAGTATCAAAAGCTGGATATAAGCCAGGTGATGATTTTGTGCTTGCACTTGATGCAGCATCAAGTGAGTGGAAAGGCAGCAAGACAGGAGAGTATCATCTGCCTAAAAGTGGCAGGACATTGTCAACAAGCGGACTTATAGAACACTGGAAGAAGCTTTGCAGCCAGTATCCAATAAAGTCTATTGAAGACCCTCTTGACGAGGAGGACTGGGACGGCTGGAAACAGATTACACAGGAGCTTGGCGGAAGTGTGCAGCTTGTTGGAGATGATTTATTTGTAACCAATACAAAGAGGCTTAAAAAGGGAATAGATACAGGATGCGGCAATTCAATACTTATTAAGCTTAACCAGATTGGTACACTTTCAGAAACAATAGAAGCTATCAAACTTGCAAAGAAATATGGCTATACTTCAATAGTGTCACACCGTTCAGGTGAAACAGAGGATACAACAATAGCTGACCTTGCAGTAGCGCTTAATTCAGGACAGATTAAGACAGGTGCACCAAGCAGGAGTGAAAGAGTTGCTAAATATAACAGGCTGTTAAGGATACAAGAAGAACTTGGTGGTCTTGGAGGTTATGGCGGGCATACAGTGTTTGGAGGAAGATAGCATAGAGAAAACAAGTTGATTTTATATGGAAGTATAATATAAAAAAGGAACTGGTGTATTTGGAAAGTATTGTACTAGATATAGAAAATTTTGTTTTGCAAAAATACTATATATTGTAGTCTATATTTTTAATACGGCAGTTCCTTTTTTATGTAATAGGGCGTGTTTGAAAATTAAAAAGTGCACAAATTATGTGGCTCTGGCAATTCCAAAATTTTACCACCCAAAAGCCATGTTGCAAACATGGCTTTGCTGCATTGCGCTTAGATGGGATACGCAGTGGTGCATAAAATCTGAAAGAACCAGATTTAAGCACCAGCGCCCCCAAACAGCTGCTTTTTGGTAAAACATTTGGAATTTACTAGAGTAATATAATCTTTGTGCAGTTTGATGGTTTAAAAGCAATTTTTAAACATGTCCTAGTATATATCTGTTGTATCCTTAAAAAGATAGCTATAATTTTCTTAGCATTAGCAGTAGATATTTTATCAAATTTATTGTTTTTAATGTTTTAAAAAGTATGATAACAAGGTAAGGGAAGCGTTAGTATAAATAAGAGTACTAATTATTCTAATTAAAAATGAAAGGAAAAATAATTTGGAAGAGTTAATTCAGTTAAAATCTTTTCCTGTTAAAACTACTCTAAATA
>VSNJ01000110.1 GCA_009774235.1 Lachnospiraceae bacterium | reverse complement strand
ATGTTATATTGACTATATATAAAAAAACAGGTATTATCTTAGCAGGCAGATTTATATTTGAAATGGAGGTTACTATGTCAAGCGCAAAATTTAATGAATCTATGCCATTTGCACCACTTAAAATAATAGCTATAGGAAATTGTGAAGAAATAGGCAGAAAAATTGACCAGAAGATTACCATCCGCAGGAAAGATGCTCTTCGTAATGAAGAAAAACCTGCTTTTAAAATGTCAGGATTTGATTCAGATACATACCTTGTCCCATTTGAATGTCCAAGGTTTGGAACAGGTGAAGGAAAATCTGTTATAAATACATCTATACGTGGTACAGACCTTTTTATAATTGCAGACGTAATGAACTACAGCCAGTCATATACTATGCGTGGCAGCCAGTCACATATGTCACCAGATGACTATTTTATGGATATTAAGCGTGTTATAATGGCTTGCAGCGGACAGCCAAGGCGTATAACTGTGATTATGCCATATCTCTATGAAGGACGCCAGCATATACGGATTGTCAATGAATCACTTGACTGCGCCCAGGCACTGCAAGAACTGGCAACAATGGGAGTTGACACAATTATAACATTTGATGCCCACGATAACAGGGTACAGAACGCAATACCAATAAACGGCTTTGAAAACTTTTTTACTTCTTACCAGTTTATAAGCACAGTTCTTGAAAACAACCCTGGAATGAAGGCAGATAAAGAACACCTTATGGTAATAAGCCCTGATGAAGGCGGTATGCGCAGGGCTGTATATTATGCCAGCCTTCTTGGTGTTGACATGGGCATGTTTTATAAAAGATATGACTATTCAAAGCTTATAGATGGTGCACATCCTTTGGTTTCATTTGAATTTCTTGGAAATAATGTTACTGGCAAAGATGTGGTAATTATAGATGATATGATAGCTTCTGGACACACTGCGTTTGAAGTTGCCAAAGAATTAAGGAAAAGAAAAGTACACAAAATAATTATTTGTGCAACCTTTGGTCTTTTCTCACATGGCATAGATGAAATAGACAAAGCATATGAACAAAATATATTTGATGAAATATACACAACAAACTTGTGTTACTGCCCAGAAGAAATAAAAAACAAACCTTATTACTATAATGTAGATTTAAGCAGTTATATTGCACTTATTATTGATACATTAAACCATGATATAAGCGTTAATGATATTATAGACGCAACAGAAAGAATACAAAAACTTCTTGCAGACAGGCAGGGGTAATATGCCTGTCTGAAGAAGCTTCTGTTTTTTTTATTAATTTATTCCCTTTTACCAAATGCTACTGTATAATCTGTCTTATATGTTTTTGACAAATATTGTACTGCAAGCTTATAAGAGCCTGCTGGTATGTCATTTAATGGCATGCTTACAAAATATGTCTGGGTTTTAAATACTTTAAGTGGCTGCGTAGTGTTTGTGAAATCCTGGACATAAATTGTATCGTTATTATATAAATATATTTTCTCAAGGTCATGGTCTACAGCATAAACTTGTATTAAATCACCATACCTGCGGAACTTAAGTGCTTCTGAAACTTCATGTGTCATAATCTCCGCCTTTTCAAGCTCATATGGCATATTTTCAAGTTTTATTGGAGACACAAGGCTTCCAAGCATCATATTACCTTCTGGCAGTGGTTTTGACATTGCAGGTATATTGAAATCAAATGTATGTGCTGAAAAGTAATCTGTCACACATGATATTTCATTAATACATTCCTTTGTATCATAGTTAAATTCATATATTTTAGCATTATACCCATCTACAGGTGGCTTAAAATGTGCACACATAGCCCTTACTATCCTGTTATCTGGGTCATACTCACTATTTGAACGTGTTATGCTTAGAGGTGTTTCAAAACGGTTGTCCTGTCTTACAGTCCTTTTCTTCTCATCTACTGTATAAAAGTTTACATATGATTTTTCTTCACCATCAAACCATTTAACAGGCCTTCTGTTGGCTGTGTGGTTGTCAAAAAGCATAAGACGCAAAGTATATGGGTCATTATCTGTTTCATCATGTACAATCTGTATTCCATGCTGCTGGAAGAACCAGTTATGTTCACCTACTGGCTTTAACACCTTATCTTCAACATTAGTTCCTTTATAAAACTTAGGTTTGGCAATAAGCCATACAATTTCCCTCTTTTCAAGGTGTATCTTTGCTATTGTATGGACATTCCTCATGGAAATAACAACTGTGCCTTCTTCTGGTATATAATCTATTGAGTTAATATGAGCCCAGTCATTCCTTGTTTTATAGGTATCGTCAAACAGGTCATTCATACTAAGTTCATATATAGTTTCACCAGTTTTGCGGTCAATCTCCACAATGGCATTCTCCATATAAGTATCATGCATTGAACTTGACAGACCAAGTATATTGCCGCCTGGTTCTTTTTCTATAGCCCAGTGGTGCATTCCTTTTTTCTGGTGGTAAGTACAGTATACCCTGCCAAGCATGTCCATCTCATGTGTAATAACTGTATGTGCATTACCATATGCAGGAATACGCATATTCCTCTCAGGAAAGAGAAACCTGCCATCACTGAAAAGATAGACGCCATAATATTGTGGTCCCCTGTTTAACGCAAACCTTATATTTCCTTTTGTATCAAACGCATAGACACCGCCCTGGTATCCTCCTGAAACAAACATAAAACCACCATTAAACGGCTGTTTGCTTTTTGTAATCTTAACACAGTCATGGACAGGTTTATTTAATGCTGGTGTCTTTATTTTAATATTCTTTGAAGCAATAATATTACCATCTTCATCAATAAGACGTACTTTTACTGGGTTAAAACGTCCTTCATAAAGCCCAAGTACCGCTACCCTGTGGAAATTTCCAAGTGTTTCATCACACCTGGTATAGTCTTCTGAGCCATTGTGCCCTTTAATGGTATATTCAACTTTACATTTCTTTTTAGTATTAAATACCATTAATGCAGACAAAGGTGAAACCTTGTATGGATTATTAATTACAAGGATGTTGTCAAAATTATATTCAGCCTTGTTAAATATTGATTCTAACATTTTTTCCTTGCAATACGTCAAAAATGCAGGAGGTTCTACTTTATTTTCAAGGTTAGTATCATAAGAATTAACTAACATATCCTTCTTATATGGAAACCTTCTTGCTTCTTTAGTAAATCTCCCCTCACTGCATGTTGATGTGTTAAGCACCACCCTTTTTACTGGCGTCAAAATTTTTGATATTATATTCATTCTTCCACTCCGATATCGTATAATTTGTTCATAAACTTTAAGATTTTCTTAATGATTTTATTATACATAATCAAGTTAAATAATACAACAAAAATTTATAAACCATATAAGACAACCTTCTTATATGGTCTGTAAATTATCTGATATAAAACGGACGAAGTTTCCAATGTGTATATACATATTGGAAACTGCTGTCTGTCTAAAACCGCCAGATAAATAAATTCTTTTGCAAATTAACCATATAAGGTAATTCCATAATATTCATCCAGGCACAAGCGTTTTGCCTGTACTTTGCAAGTAAAACTTTGGAATTGCCAGAAACATATAATTTGTGCTCTCTTCTATATTTAAAACATTACCTAAGAATTATTTTTATAAATTTTTTTGTACGATTTCACCTTTACTCTTGTATATGCTGCCTCCTGGCACATACCCACGCACCATTGACAGTGGATATATATTAGTATTACTGCCTATAATTGTTCCAGGGTTTAATACACTATTACAGCCTACTTCCACAAAATTACCAAGAACTGCACCCATTTTCTTAAGCCCTGTACCGATTTTATCTCCGCCATACCAAAGGGTAACTTTAGTTTTATCAGATTTTACATTTGATGTAATAGAACCTGCACCCATATGTGATTTATAGCCAAGTATAGAGTCACCTACATAGTTATAATGTGGAACCTGGACATTATTAAAAAGAAGTACATTCTTAAGTTCTGTAGAGTTACCTACAACACAGTTCTCACCAACAATAGCATTTCCCCTTATAAATGCACAATGGCGTACTTCTGTACCTTTCCCTATAATACAAGGTCCTGTAATAGATGCTGTTGGTGCAACTTCTGCACTTTTGGCAATCCATATATTTTCACCTATAAGGTCATATTCATCCAGGCTAAGCTTCATTCCAAGTTCTATTATAAAATCCTTAATCTTAGGAAGAACTTCCCACGGAAACTCTGTATCTTCAAATATCCCAGCTGCTATAGTTTCATCCATATTAAATAATTTACTATTTTTTAATTTGTCATACATAATAATTTCTCCAGTCTTATATTTTGAGTTTCCTCTTTTTTAAACAAATAATATATTCTCTGGTGGTGTAAATTGCCCACTGTCTAAAGCTAATGGGATTGCAGCCACATTAAGAAAAAATATAACAATATACAAGTACCAACTCCAACAAATATAATATATTATATATTTTCTACTTAGTGCGGCTGCCCCATTTGCGGTTTTATGCACCACTGTGCATCCCATCCAAGCGCAATGTGTGCAAAGCCATGTTGCAAACATGGCTTTTTGTTGGTAAAATTTTGGAATTGACAGAGCTACATAATTTGTAAAGCATTTAATTTCCAAACACCTATATTACAGAAAATACGCTGGACTAAATGATATTACATCCAAGCCAGGCTGGGCTGTTTGTGATTTGTCCAGGGGTATCTTGAAACCACCAGAACCCTGATATCTGTATAATAAAAAATAAGGAAACTCAAATATTGTATATATTTATTATTTATAATATGCTGCTGCTGCGTCAAAATATTGCCTTAATGCATAAGAATTATTAATATTTTTCACACCCTCAACACGCCTTATAATAAAGTCATCAAGTTTCTTCATATACTCTTCTTCTGTAATACTGCCATCTGCCACCAGTGCCAGCCCAAGCTCCCAGCTTGCTGTAAGTTCAGGGTTAAGCAGTGAGCGTATCGAAGCATTGACAACATCATACACCATCTCACCAATAAGTTCAGGGGTTATTATCTGTGTTTTTTTATTAAGCTTAAGATATTGTATTTTAACAAGCTTACTTAATATTTCAGCCCTTGTAGCACTTGTGCCAATACCACTTCCCTTTATCTGGGCACGCAGCTCTTCATCTTCTATAAGCTGGCCCGCATTCTCCATTGCAAGTATTATTGAACCTGAATTATAACGTTTAGGTGGTGATGTTTCCCCTTCTTTTATCTCTGTGCTGCCAAATCCAAGTTCCATACCTTTTTTAAGTTGTTTTACCATATTTATAAGATTTTCATCAAATGTTTCCTGCTCCTGGTTTTCACCATTGTCATTATTTTTATTATCTGTATTATCTTTATTTTTAGAAAATGAAGCAGTTGCAAGTTCTAAGTAACCTTGTTTTACAAGTACCTTAAAATTAGCAAAAAACAGCTCTTTACCATGTCTTATAACAAGTGATGTCTTCATATACTCTGCAGGAGGGTAAAATATACATAAAAACCTGCGCACTATCACCTCATATACCCGTGAAGACCGTGTATCCAGGCTTCTTAATGCACCAAGTCCCTGGCCTGTAGGTATTATTGCATAGTGGTCTGTAATCTGTTTATCATTAACATACCTTGTACGTGTAATGCCCTTATAACTTTCACTTTGCAGGATATGCTGTGCATATGGGCTTGTAATATTATAATTTACAAGACCTTTTATATTTTTATGTATTTCTTTGGCAACTGCTGTAGAAAGTACCCTTGCATCAGTCCTGGGATAAGTTACAAGTTTTTTCTCATATAATTCCTGTACAATTTTAAGAGTTTCATCAGGGCTTGTCTTAAAAAGTTTTGAACATGTATTCTGTAATTCTGCAAGATTAAACAGAAGTGGAGGATTCTTTTTTTCTTTTTTCCTCTCTGCTTTCTCTATAACAGCCGTTTCCCCTGTATATGGGAAAATATCTTTATTATCACTGCCTGGTGCTGCTGTACCAAGGCTTAAACAGAGCTTTTCTGCATCTTCTCTTTTTTTAAAACCATTTTCTTTATAAAGAAGAGGTGACTTAAAATACTCCGACCCTTCTACAGCACGCCATTCACCATCAAGTTCCTGCCCATCATAAGTAAAGTGTCCAATTACCCTGTAAAAAGGCGTTTTAACAAAGCTCCTTATCTCACGCTCACGCCTTACTACCATTCCAAGAACACATGTCATAACCCTGCCTACAGATATTGATATCCACTTGCCATTTTTCAGGTAATTCATAACTGTCTGCCCATATTTTAATGAAAGCACACGTGAAAAGTTAATACCCATAAGATAATCTTCCTTAGCCCTTAGATATGCTGATGAAGACAGGTTGTCATATTCAGACAAAGGTTTTGCTTCACGTATGCCACGCTGTATCTCTTCCTCTGTCTGCGAGTCAATCCAGACACGCCTTTTGTCTTTGCTTTCAGGGACTTTTGCCATCTGGTCCACCAGCCTGTAAATATATTCACCTTCACGCCCTGAATCAGTGCACACATAAATCCTTGTTATATCTTCTCTGTTAAGAAGGTCTTTAACTATATTAAACTGCTTTTTTACATCAGGTATAAGTTCATAAAGGAAATTCTCTGGCAGGAAAGGAAGTGTATTTAGTGACCACTTCTTTAATGCAGGGTCATATACATCAGGGTAGCTCATTGTAACAAGATGCCCTACACACCATGTTACAACATATTTCCCTGATTCAAGATACCCTTTTCCCTGGCTGCCCTGCACACCAAGGACTTTGGCAAACTCCTTGGCAACGCTTGGTTTCTCTGCTATAAATAAGTATTTATCCATATTAATCCCCGTATACTGCCTTTAATCTGTACACTTTTTTGTGCAGCATGGTGATTTTACAAATTCTTTAAAAGCCTTTTCTATAAAAATAACTGCAACAATAGCAATTCCTGCCAGACATGTGTATTTTACAATTTTTGTAACATTAATATCAATATTTAATTCCGTATTCCTAGCCATATTAACCTCCTTGCCGCCTGTTGCGGCTAAATAATAACTGGATTGTAATTGTTGCGAGGATGTATTTCCTGTTTTCCTGTAATTATTCTCCAGCTTGTTTTTGTTTATATTTTTTAAAGTCTCCACGCCCTGTTACCATATTATAACCTGTCTGTTCTATACGCTTCCGTAGCAGTTCTGTACATTGTGCTGACTCCTCACCTGTAGATATCTTATTGTCATATAAATTATACTTGTCCCTTACAGAAACAGGTGAAAGGTTTGGCATAACAACATTAGCGCCTGCCATAAGCCCACGTTCACGCCCGTCTGGTGCAATAGTCCCAAGTGCAGTAGTTGCTGGTAATAACACATCTGGAAGCAGCAGCCTTGTTATTCCAAGCAGGAAAAGTGTCTGTTCCAGTGTCCCACTGTTTCTGCCTGCAAATGGTGTGTCTTTCTGTGGAATAAAAGGCCCTATGCCTGCCATATGTGGCTTTAATTCATACAAGAAATACAAATCATCCACAAGGCAGTCTGGTGTCTGGAATGGTGAACCTGCCATAAAACCTGCGCCTGTCTGGTATCCTATATCTTTAAGCTGCCATAGGCATTCCTTTCTGTGCCCTGATGACATCTCTGCTGGATGAAGCTTATTATAATGTTCTGCCGAAGCAGTCTCATGGCGTAAAAGATACCTGTCAGCTCCACTTTCATACCACGCAAGATAGTCTTTATAGTCCCTCTCACCAACAGAAAGTGTTATAGCACAGTCTGGATGCTTCTTTTTAATGTGTTCTATAATACCACAAAGCTTTTCTTTAGTAAAATACATATCTTCCCCGCCTTGCAGTACAAATGTCCGGAAGCCAAGGCTGTAACCTTCATCACAACAGTTATATATATCTTCATCACTTAACCTGTACCTGCATGCATTACTATTGCTATGCCTGATTCCACAATAATAACAGTTATTACGGCAGTAATTAGTAAATTCAACCAGACCACGTATATAGACATCCTTTCCATATGCATTTTCACGCACCTGTCTTGCAAGCTTAAAAAGATACTCTGCATCTTCTTTACTATGGTATGCCAGCAGCTGTTTAAGTTCATCCCGTCCTGGCAGTTCCCCGGCATACATCTTGTCAATAACCATTTTATTATCTGTTAAAATATTTGGCATCATCAGTAGCCTAGTTCCTCTCCGACAAGTATAACTTTAATACGTCCTGGTTTACGTGACTTTCTTGTTATTACAATCTGCCCACATATACAGTCATTAGACAGGCAGTCCCCACACCTGCCTGAATTTGCACATGGTGTATCCAGGCCAAGCCTTACAGAATTTGGAGGTGCTGCAATATTTCTTGTACGTGATACTGCTTCTTCAACATTCTTTACTATTTTGTTCATTCCAGCAATAATTATTACATTTTCTGGTCCACTGCACAGACAGGCAACCCTGTTTCCATTGCCATCAATATTTACAAGTTCCCCATCCATTGTAATTGCATTAGAACTCATAAAGTAATAATCAGCTGTGGCAATTTTACCAAACATTTCCCTTTTCTCTTCAGCAGTTACAGCCTCTGATTTGTCATAGAGTATGTAATCATCTGATTCTTTCAGGTCATCAATAAGTCCCGTTTCAGCAAGTGTAACAGAGCCACCCCATGAAATAGTACAGTCTGGTGTAAGGAAACGCTTTGCTTTTGCATTTGCTTCCTCCCTGTCTGTACAATAATACCCTTCTATTCCACGCAGGTTGAATTTATTAATAATATTTTCAGCCAGGTTCTGGTAATTTATCTGTTTTGGTGTAAGGTTAGTTTCAGTATTGTCCATACTTTAATGCCTCCTTTAACTTTTAATATATGCAATTATAACACAATATAATACTATATAACACAACCTTTTACAATAACCTGGCAAGTTTACTGCATATATCTTTATTATTCTTATCTGTTATTCCAAAATCCATCCCTTTGTATGTCCACGCTGCCCTTGCAGTACCATATTTCTCAAATATACTATGGATATCATGGTACCATGCCAGGGCATATTCCCGTTTTGCAAAACTAATTACACCATATTCCCCACAATAAAGTGGCACATTCCTTTCCTCTGCCACTTCTGCCGCTTCACAGAACAGCTTTTCAAGCAGGTCTTTTCCAGATAAAGATGCATCAAACTGTCCTAATATATGTGAATACAACTTTTCTAATACCATATCTGACTGTTTAAGATATTCTCCTGCTGGCAACGGATAAGCTGTCCTGAAATCTTCTGGCATAAATTCTTCCCAGCAGGCTCCCTGGTGTGTAAATATATGTGGCTCATAAAAATGTACTGAATATACAATTCTTTCATCAGGTGGCATAATTATATCTTTCACTGTAGTTACACTATTATAACATGTACCACCAATTAATATCCATGTATCTTTTGTATACTTCCTTATGCGTCCCACTGCCTCACTTGCAAGCCTGTTCCATATATCCGTAACTGTAACATCAACTATCTCATTTAATAAATCAAATGCAATAAAATCTGGATAATTTCCATAACGGCCTGCAAGCCTTTCCCACAATGACAGAAAACGCTCCTGAAGCCTGTTATCTTTAAAAAATGAAGAACAGTCTTTGGCTTCATCAAATGCATAACCTGCTGTCTTATGCAAGTCAAGCACCATATTTAAACTATATTGCCTGCACCATCCTGCACACCTGTCAATATATTTAAACCCTGTGCTGCATGGAGTACCATCCTCCTCTTCCAGAAGTATATAATCAACTGGCAGCCTTACATGGTCTGCACCCATATTTTTTATAACTCTTATATCATTCTCTGTAATAAATGTTTCCAGATGTTCTTCTTTATAAGAACATTGTGAAAGCCATCCTCCTAAATTAATTCCCTTCTCAAAACCATTAAATTTTCTCATAATCCTTACCAGATGCAACAATAAAAAACAGTTGTTTGCATTTTATCCTTTCTTAATTTTTTATTTAATCTATTTACTTTTATATTTCATCTTGTAATTATAGTTTAGATAATTTTCTGTTTAATTTGTATCAAAAGCATTTGATTTATATTAAAAATGTTATATAATACTAAATATTATTAAGAAAGGTGGTATGCTTATGAACATGAAAAAAGAATTAAACCACCGCCTGTTCATCCAGCGTGAAGAGCAGACGTCACATATTGAATATAAAGAAGAGTATGGATACTATGACAATATAGTGGCTGGCAATCTGGAAGCTGTCAGGCAGAGATTTTCAGACCCAGAAAATGAACACCAGTATAACAGCCCTGGATATGGACGTCTTTCTGAAAATCCAATACGCAATACACGTTACCACTTTATTGTATCTGTTGCACTTATAACAAGGCTTTGTGTAGAAAACGGCCTGGAACGGGAACTTGCTTATACACTTAGTGACCTGTATATAAGCAAAATGGATTTATTACAGACTACCAGGCAGATTCTGGTCCTGCATAATGAAATGCTTCTGGATTTTACACAACAGATGGCAGGACTGCCAAAACGCCAGGTATATTCTGTACAAGTAATAAAAGCAATGGATTATATATACAAGAACTTGAATGGACGCCTTTCTGTTACTTCAATAGCAAAATCACTTGGTTTAAACAGGAGTTACCTTTCATATCTTTTCCACAAAGAAACTGGTATTAATATAAGCCAGTTTATACACTCTGAAAAGACTAAAGCAGCCTCCAATATGCTGCGCTTCTCAGAATATTCCTATTCTGATATTGCCAGTTATTTTGGTTTCTCTTCACAAAGCCATTTTATAAAGTGTTTCCGTAAAGAAACTGGATATACACCAATGGAATACAGAAAACGCTTCTCTTTGGTAACCAGTTTTGGAAATAATGGCCAGACATGGTAAACCAGACTCACCACTTAAGAAACGTGTATTTTTTTCTCTCTGCCAGGACAGAATGGGGATTTTCACCTAAAATATGACACAAGCTGCACAATTAAAAAGAACCCCCGCATATATAGGAGTTCTTTTTTAATAGTATAAAGAGAAATGTGAAATCACTTTCTTAAACCTAATCTCTCAATAAGAGTACGGTATGCATCAAGGTCTTTCTTCTTTAAATATGCAAGAAGGTTACGTCTCTGTCCTACCATTTTCAGAAGACCACGCCTTGAATGATGGTCTTTCTTATTAACCTTTAAATGCTCATTAAGTTCTACAATACGCTCTGTCAGTAAAGCAATCTGCACTTCTGGAGAGCCTGTGTCTTCTGGTGTACGTCCATAAGCTTTAATAATTTCTGCTTTTTTTTCTTTACTAATCATAATTTCCTCCTGTTTTATGTCTTGTGCATATATTGCAAAGACTACTTTATTCCTGCTGCTAAGGACTGGGCGGAGTGTCCAAATCCTGGGCAGTGGTTCTGGCAACTTCTGTATGATAACATAATAATACTACTATTGCAAGAAGTTTTTGTTATTTTTTAACAAATCTATTAATAAAGTCCACCAGTATATGGCAGGCGGCTGTTATCCTGTAAACCTCCATAATAGCTGCTTCCTTGTCCATTATAACCATTCTGGCTGTTATTATTACTGCTGCCATTATCTGTACTGCCATTATTCTCATTAGCAATATCTGAATCTGCCTTCTTGCCAAGGGTTACAGTAAATTCTTTTTCTACATATTCCCCATTGTCAGCCCTTCTTACAACAACCTTTACTTTACTTCCCGCTTTACAGAGTGCAAGTTTTTCCTGGAGGCTTTCCATTGATTTTATTTCCATACCATTAAATTTTGTAATAATGTCGCCTCTCTTTAACCCTGCTTTATGTGCAGGTGCATCTTCTGTAACTTCATCAACAAATGCGCCTTCTGGAATATTATAATATTCTGTATATCCAGAAGGAATATTCTTGCCCTTAATACCAAGATAAGCAGCTTCTCCTTCTGACACTTCTTCTGCCTCTATAATACTTTTAATAATAGGGTTTGCAACATTAATTGGTATTGCAAAGCCCATCCCTTCAACTTCTGTATCTGCATATTTAGCTGAATTAATACCAATTACATTACCATTAATATCAACCAGGGCACCACCACTGTTACCTGGATTAATAGCAGCATCTGTCTGCATAAGCTTCATATTGGCATCTTCACTCTGTACTTCCCTGTCCTTTGCACTGATATACCCTACTGTTACTGAGGTACCATATCCAAGTGCATTACCTATTGCTATAGCCTGTTCACCAACCTTTACAAGGTCTGAATCACCAAGTGAAGCAACCTTAACCTTTTCCAGTGTATCACTAGAAATATCAGAACGTTTAATTGCTACAACAGCAATATCTGCTGTTGAATCTGTACCTTTGACAACTGCCTCACATACTTTGTCATCATAGAATTTAACAGAAACCTTAGTTGCATTGGCTACAACATGGTTATTAGTTGCAATATACATATAATTTTCATCCTGTGCAACAATTATACCAGAACCACTTCCAGAAGAATCCTGGCTGTACTGCCTTCCATACCAGTCTGTCCTTGTTTGTGTTGCTGTAACATCTATTGCAACAAGTGATGGAAGTACATTTTCAACTACTTCTGACACACCATTGGAACTTCCTGCTGATGTACTTATTGCATTAGCTGTCTGTGTTTTTTCGATATTTTTATCTTCTTTATCATCAGTATTAACAGTGCTTTCAATTGCTGTATTATTTATTAACTTATCTGAAACATATGTCACACCTTCAAATGTCATACCGCCAATAATACCAAAAACTGCCGCATAAGTAGTAACTCTTAAAAAATTTTTCTTCATCATATCAATTTCCCCTTTCACTAAACACATTTATATATTTGTTAATTTATACACTTGTACTGTTCTTCCAGACTGTTTTCTGTTCTTTGTTTTGTTTACAATACATATATTAACAGCCAATTATGTATCACTTGTGTTTAATTTTTGAAGAAACTGTGTTCATTATAAAATACTTATATATCAGGACATATTTGAAAATTAAAAATACACAAAGCTGCCAGCTCTTTTTAATGTTACCAGTATACAGTATTATCTGTAATTATAACATCCGGTCTTATATCATGTGGCTTCATTTCAATTATTTCATCCTTAAGTACCTGGAAGTTATATGCTATTGCTGTTTTAAAAATCCTTTCCTGCTTATGCCTGGCAATATACCTGTCATAATATCCGCCACCATATCCTATACGCCCATGGTATTGGTCAAATACAAGCCCTGGCATAACCATTATACAATCTTTCCCAGGCAGAGGCTCACCACTGGCAGGCTCAGGTATCCCATTATATCCAGGTTTAAGCCCGTCCAGTGATTTTATCTCATAAAATTCCATTTCCTTTCCATCAACACGGGGTACGGCAACTCTGTGGAATAATGATTTAAGAAGAAAATCTATAAGCATCCTTGTATCTGTCTCTGTACCATATGAGACAAAAACATACACCCACTCTGCATTTTCAAGAACCCCTGAAGACAAAATATTTTTATAAACAGCCTTATCTTTATTTTCCCTTACAGCAGGTTCTATATCTGCCCTTAACTTCTTCATCCTGCTACGTAAAATATTTTTATCCATATTTCCCCCGTTATTTAATGCAACCTTTTTCTTGCACGTTCTTTTCCTAAATCCCTGCTTGTTCCATCAGGGTTTACAACTACAACATTATCAAGCTGGCTTCTCAAATTATTTTTTACAGAAGCAATATATTCCTTTCTAAGGTTCTGCTGCTCTTCTGCCTCCTCTGGTGTAAGCCCTTCACCCTTTGATTTATGGTAAAGTTCATTAATCCTTGCAATTTTTTCATTATCCATTATAAT
>VSNJ01000011.1 GCA_009774235.1 Lachnospiraceae bacterium | reverse complement strand
GGTATGTATTTATAGTTTCAAAACCACTCCTATATGTTATAGTTATAAGATTATATCAACTGGTACATAAGCTACAGGTTGTACACTCTCTGCCTTTACCAGTTCTGCAGGATTTGCGTTTTCCTGTGGCACTGCCTCTTCTTCCTGTGCTTTGCCTGTTTTATTCTCTTTATCTTCCTTATTGTCTGTACCACCTGCTGCCTGTTCTGCTTTACTTGCTTCTCCAGCTGCTTTTTCTGCCTCTGCAAGTGATGACATCTGTGCTGCAGAAGCTGCCATTGCTTTCTGTTGTAAAGCCGCCAGTTCTTCCTGTTTCTTTTCTACACCAGTTTTGCCAGTATCTTGTTTAATCTCTGCTTCAAGTACACCTGCCCTGCCTTCAAACTTTGAAGCAGTACTTCCCTGCACCTTTGCCTGCTTTACAGAAGAATCTGCTGATATCATAGCCTGCATGCCTGCCTGTGACAATCCGTTTCCTTTATTGCCTGTCTTGTCCGTATTCTTGTCCTTGCTCCTGGCAGGCAGCATATCATCTACAGACGCATCCTTCTGCTGTTCTTTCCTTTGCATTATCTGGTACTGCCTTAACTGCTGCTGCAGGCTTGTAATTTCCTGCTGTATCTCCTGCCTTTTCTTCATCTTCTCTTCCACTCCCATTTCAGTATTAGAAGAGAGTTCCTGGAGTTTCTTCTGTTCCTTTGCTATCTGGTTCTCGATATTCTTACTTTTAGAATCCATCTTCATATTCATTCCAGGAAGCTTAGGCTGCAGGCTGCCTGTTCCTGATAAACTATTCGTTACCATCATAATATTAGTCCCCTTTCTTAAATGCCACATATACATATTATGGTATGTGGTATAGTAATATCATTCTTCACTTAATTTTTCGGAACTTTATATACAATACTGAACCATTATGATGTGAAACGGTTTTTTTATGTTGTAAACACAGTGTTATATTAATCTGTATTAATTATTAACATAATAACCAGGCGGAACTCAGAATCTGTCTGTACAATATCTATATCTCCAAAATACTTACCTGCTATCCTCTGTATATTGGCAAGCCCATAACCATGCCTGCCTGTTTCTTTCTTTGAAGTAAATGGCAGACCCGTTTCTGGATTAAACTGGATTTCCCCCTTAAAACTATTACTAACTTCTATCATATAAGCATTTTTCCTGCGGTAAGATAAAACAGATATATAAGATGGCTGGTATTTTCCTGCATTTTCAACCGCATTCTGTAAAGCATTATTAAGAATAATGCTGGTATCAAATGCATTTATCCCAGAACCTTCCGGATAATGGAAACTGCACTCAAAACCTATGCCTTTCTTAACTGCCTCTTTCTTTCTCTCCTGCAGGATTACATCAGTTACAGGATTGCCACTTTTTATTTCAAGCTGCACTTCACTAAATGCTTCCTTTAAATCTTCTACATATGCCTTTGCTTCTTCCTGCCTGTTTCCTGCATAAAGATTTTCTAATGTCATAATATGGTTTGCCATATCATGTTTTATACTACGGATATCATGGTAAAGCTCTTCTATCTGGCATATATGGCGTTTTATGCTTTCAGTCTGTTCTGCAAGAAGCTTATTTTGTGTTTCCTCTTCCCGTTTTGTCTTAATACTCTGGAATATTACTGTCATAACTACTATCGTAACAATAGATATACTGTAATGCAAAAGCGCAAGGCTGTTATATATTCCAATAGATGGCTCATATCCATTCATTTCATATAGAACCTGGTAATCCCTTATAATCTTATAACCACTAAGACCTGTTATAGATGGCAGTACCAGCATAAACATTTCTTTAAATGTTATATCCTGGTATTTACAGACATATGACCTTAAAATATACCATACACTAATATATTGTATTGCCAGTTCTAACAATATGTCAAAAAGTAATTTAATAACATATACAATAAAACTCATTTTCTGGCTCATATATATATAATCTGCAATCAGAGAGTATATAAAAAAATTGGTAATTCCTGTTATAAACGATGAAAAATACCGCAACGAAAAAAATGTTACTGCTATAAATATCTTCTGGCAGTAATTCCTTCTGTCTGATATACACATAACAATAAAAGCAGCTATTATTCCTATACTGTATGCTGTAAAATTATCTATATGGAAAGGAATCCAATAAAGCAGCAGCATTGTACCAGAATACACTGCCCATATAAACAATGCTGCTTTTCTATTAGTTATAAATGGTATTATAAAACGGTATAAAACATATCCATTAACAATTATAATAGCAAAAATATATATCTTTGACGCCATCAGATAATATATTTCCATATCTCCCATTTATTGTTTTCCTTTCATCTGGTTATAACGCAAATATTGTTTTACAAATCCATGGTAATTCTGTTTTGCCATAAGCGCTTGTCCCTTTTCCAGATATATTACCTGGGCATTATATTTCTTAATATATTTGAAATTTACAAGATAAGACCTGTGAGGACGGTAAAACCCTTCTCCTGCCTTTGCCTCCAGTTCTTTCATTTTCCCGTAATATTCTATATCAGAATCCAGTGTATGGATAATTACTTTCCGGTTAAATACTTCTGCATATACTATATCACCCGGCTTAACAGTAATATGTTTTCCTTTTGAGGTTATTATAATGTCTGGTACTTCTTTTTTTATATATGCCCTGTTAAGCTTTTTCTGGTATATAAACTGTTCTGCTGAATTATGCAATATCTCTATAAATTTTTCTTCTGTAAATGGTTTGACAAGGTAATGGAATGCACCTACATCAAACGCCTGGAACACATAATCTTCTACTGCTGTTATAAAAATAATAATTATATTTTTATCCCTGGCACGCAGTTTTTTTGCAGTCTCCATGCCATCTATTCCTGGCATACATATATCCAGAAACAAAATATCTGGAAGGTCTTTTTCCAAAAGTAATTCCTCACCCGATTTATAACAGGTTATAGTTTCATCTGGGTACATTTTCTTTATCCTGTACTTTGCAAGCTCCCTTGCTGCCTGCTGGTCATCACAAATTCCAATATGCATATCTATACTTCCTTAATTATAATATGTTCTATAAAATATAACTGGCAGTACAATCCATCTGTTATATCGGAAAATATACAATAAACCAATAAAAATATGTTGTAAACAGTCATTTTTCTGTTGTAAAAATCAACTCTTACATAGTTTCAAAAACAGCCCAGCTTTCTTCTGTAAACCCACATTTAGCACAGATAGGAATAATACTTATTGACTCAAATGCATCCACCCAGTCACTAGCAGAAAAACCCTCTTCATAAGAAAGGCATTCTTCTATAAAATCCTGCTTTCCTTGTGAAGTTATTGTTACAATAATTTTAAAATAAAATTCCTTACATACAGGACAATGGTATTTCTGTAATGGAAGCTTTCTATCAAGATATTTTTCCTCAATAATTCCATCACATGCAAATCCATTCCATCCATGTTTTGCAATATCAAAAAGAAGTATCTCTTTCTTACACTTGCGGCAGATAAGTTTTACAACCTGTTTATTGTTATTTTCTAATATTTCAAAATACATGCTTCCACAGGTACAGTATATATTCCCTGTTACCTCGTATTCACTGCTATCTTCCTCTTCTGGAACCAGAAATCCTTTTAAATGTGATGGAACTGGCAAGTCCATATATCTTCCCCCTTTTATGCTCTGTTCATTTCTGTAATTTCTTCTATTTCTTTTACTGTAACCTGTACCCATGCCTGGCGGAAACCACTTGCAGCCGCATTTCTGGCAGAACCAATATTAGACCATGCACAACAGTAAAATGGCACTATATCCCTGTTTAAAATTTCTACAGCCAGCCTGCTTGTAAGTGTAGATGCAATTTTCTGCCTGCGGTATCCTGGAAGCACATCAATTCCAATCTGCCACATATTTTTACAATCTGCAGATGCACCAGCAAGTCCCACAAGAGTTTCCCCGTCATATGCACCAGCTCCCAGTATATCAAGCTCTTTACGTTCTTTGCAAAGCGCATTGCCCCATTGTTCTGTATACAATTCTTTAAAACCATCTGGTTCTATTATACGTATTTCATAAGGGCATTGGTCATGTAATTTCCATGCAAGCCCGTCCTTAAGCAGCCTGTCCGCATCTGGAAGAAAATATTCTGCCATAAAACAGACGTCATACCCTGATGGGCGTATACGTTCCATCAGGTAATGGAGGTTTGGTGTTTCAAAACAATGTTCTATAGGAAACCTGTTAATATAATCTTTTACAATCCCCTCAAGCCCTTCTGAAACAGAGGCAACAATATTTGTCCCATATGATGTTAAATCACAAATAAATGGAAGTTTTAAATATTTTCTTGCATCTTTATCCTGTCTTGAAATTACTACTTTATTTTCCTGGCAGTTAAAGTCCTGCCAGTTACAACAGCTGTCTATAGCAGACTGTTTCATTGCAATTTCTAATACCTGTCTATTTGTCATAGTTATACACCTCTCTTAAACCTGGAAATTCCTATTTAACCAAATGGCAAGTTAAATATTCTTTCAGTATTCTTCCTTGCATTTTCTATAAGTACATCTTCTGGTACTTTCATATATTTTGCAAGTTCTTTCACTACATATACAATATTCTGCGGGACATTTGTCCTGTTTAAACCTTCAACATTTCTTGGAACAAGATATGGTGCATCTGTTTCTACAAGAATCCTGTCAAGGGGAATAATATGGACAGCTTCCCTTAATTCCTTTGCCCGCCTGTCGTCACAAATCCATCCTGTAATACCTATCGAAAATCCCATTGACAAATATTTGTCCAGTGTTTCCTTATCCCCTGTAAAACAGTGCACTACAGATTTCTGGCATATATCCTGGTGTTTTTTAAACCTGCGTATAAAATCACTAGAAGCACTGCGCTCATGCAAAAACAACGGTTTATTATATTTTGAAGCAAGGATAATATGTTTCTCTAAACATCTTATCTGGTTCTCTTTTGTAGAAAACATCCTGTCATAATCAAGCCCGCACTCCCCTATTGCAACTATTTTATTATTGGACAGTATCATTTCTTCAATAATATTAAAATCCTCCTGTTTTGCACTGTCTGCATTGTGAGGATGTATTCCTGCTGTTCCATAAACATTATGTGTTTTAACAAATGTATTTATCTTTTTATTTTCTTTCTGGTCTGTACCAGTAAGTATACAACATACACCATTAGCAGAGGCATCCTCTATAATTTTATCTGGTTCAGGAAACTGCCTGCAGAATAAATTTAATCCAATATCATAATATTTAATATCCATAATAATCCCCCTTGCCGGCTTTGACGGCTCAAATAGTATAGCAGGACAAGCCTGCTTTAGAAAAATGCTGGTTTTGCATTTTTCCAAGATTGAAACTATAATCATTCTTTGGGTGCGTTTTTTGTAGCCTTAGAATGATTTTTCAATCTATCTCCATTCTAATCAAATATACTACTGGTATGATACCACAACCATAACTATTTTTCTATCATATTGTTATTTTTAAGTTTCCCCATTTTTCAAATTGCATAAAAACTATATTACCCTGGCAAGATACTTGTGTATTAAAAGAACGGAAAAAACCAGAAAATATTTGACTTCATTTACACTAAGACTTATACTTTAGTAAGGAGGGCAAAAAATGTTTAAAAAAATATACACAATATTTCTAGCTGGACTTTTGCTTACAGGATGTACTGCAGATAATAAGAAAGACGTAAAAACAGAAACCACTAAATTACCTGTTGTAGAAAGTGAAGAAGTTGTAGAAAATAAAGAAAAAGAAATAAAAGAAACATTCCGTTATTTATCAAAGGATTATTTTTATACAGATTTTGAGGGAGAATCTATAGTACAGACATGTGTAGAAACGGCCAATATCATCTGCCAGAGAAACTTGTATGGTGAATTAACAGATTCTTATTATATGGGGGAAGATTTTTGTGGAATTTTTTATGTAGATGAAAACTGGTTGTATTATTCTGAAGTTGGAGAAGGTGGTGCTCAATCTGTATACCGTGTTCCTTTTTCCCATAATGACGGAAAAGAATACCCTGAATTTTCAAAAAAAGAATTTCTTTTTAATGAGCCAGACAGAATGTCATATTCAGATTTCACGGAAAATCCACTTATACAAATTGTGGATAATACAATATATTATGATACTATAGGAGCCATTGGTACATATAACCTGGAATCAAGAGAACATAAATATTATCAAGCACCAGGCATGATTATAGCAGGAACCCATTATATGGTTGTAGAAAAAAAGAACCACTACAATATGGTCAATCTGGAAACAGGTAAAAAACAGGTAATTAAAACAGACACACGTCCCTGGCTGCGTCTAGGCAAAGAATGTTATTTTACCTCTAATTACATGCCTAATTCTAATACAGGTCCTATCCTTCTGGATTTGAATAGTGGTGAAACCATTGACGTAATGCCACAGGAAGAATGGGAACAGATTGCAAAAGAAATTGGAATACCATCAGATAATGAATATGAATATATCACATACATAGGATATTATAACAAACGTGTCTATGCAAAACTCCTGTATACTGTTACGCTTATGGATAAAAAGGGCTGGAAGATTATAATGGAAGATGCTGTCTGTGTAAGCCGTAATATGGATGAAGAGGAAAGCTGGACTATTGAAAAGGAAATTACAGCACATTCCAGAAAAAAAATCCTTGAAATTTATAAAAAAATAAAATCAGGAAATTATAAAATAAAGAGGGATTCTTCATATTATGATAAAGAACTTAAAATTGCAGATTATACTGAAGAAATTAAAATGGGTGAAGGAATTACTAATGGCATTTTTTATTTTGAAGGATATTATGAAAAAGATGGCAAGATGGCAATAGATATTTATGATTTGGATAAAAAAGAATTCCGCGTAATTGGCAGAAATTCACTAGAAACTTTTTATCCTTTTTATGATAAAAGCTACCTGATGGAATTAGACAGAGAATGGCAAAATATACGATGTATTGCGCCAATTTTAAGCCAAGGTGAAGAGGTGTGGGTACAAAACCAAAAACTTAGCGGAAAATACTGGGAATATTAGAACATAAAAATAAACTTATTTTTTATTTGGTTTGAAAATATATAAGAGGCGGTTTATACCGCCTCTTATACTTGCTATAGCCAGTCTGCTCTATATAGTGTTAGCCAGACATAGCATACTTTCATTAGTTGCAAAATAAACTTATTCTGCTTTTACAAGTGTAAAATCTGATAAAGAAATTGTAGATGCTGGGGTATCTATATTTTCTTTGGTTTCATCATTCTTTATCTGGCCCATAGAAATGACCATTGTTGTATTTGTATCTGTAGCTTCATTCATTGTAAATTCTACATTAACCAGCTGTTCAGAATCCTTTTCTAAAACAATATCTTTTCCGCCATACCATGCATATGTATCACTTAACATAGCAAGCTTTATTGTACGTGCTTCTGTTGAAGTTACCTTAAATGTTACCTTATATTTACTTCCCTTTTCCAATGTGATGCCATTTTGCTTAAGCTGTACATTCCAGTCTTCTGTTCCAACATTTGTAATATTGTATACTGCTTTACCATTATCAAAAGAAGCTGTTGCTTCACCTGGAGCTGTTATAGCACTTTCCCATCCTTCGCTGCCTTTAGAAAAGCCACCATTTTTTAACATATTCTCCCCTGCTGGTGTAACTGGCACTTCTGGTGCTGCAGATGCATCTGTCTTTTCAAGATTAATATTATCAATACATATACGGTGCTTATCACTAATCTGTGTACCGCCAACAGCACCCATTGAAATACTCAGGACAGACTTTAAATCAGTTTCTTTCTTCATCTGGAATACAATATCATATGTCTGGTAATTGTCATTAAGTTCTATAATTTTTTCACCAGAATAAGGTGTCCAGTCATCGTCACTTGTGCCATCCCTTTGTATAGCAAACATAATTTTTCTTGCAATACTTGATTTGGCATCAAAAGAAAGTTTATACCACTGGTCTTTTTCCAATTCAATATTATTCTGTTTTAACTGGATTTTCCATGCAGCATCACCTGTATTATTTATTGTAAAATCTGCAGCATTATCTTCTGTAAGGCTGTCTACAACACAAGTTGCATCTGCACTGCTGTCTACATATACTTCATATCCTGCAAGACCTGCATTAAAACTTCCATTTTTAATTAAACTGTCTTCTACAACACGTACGTCATCAAGATAATATGTGCCAGCTTTATCAAACTTAAATACAATGTCCTTATTAGCCAGTGCAGCATCTGTTGTAAATTTATAAGCATATTCCTTTTCTGTTCCTTCAAGTGCTGCATTAAATTCTTTACCTGCAACTGTTACACTAATACTATTTGAAGAATTACTTTCTGCTTTAAAACTTAAAGCATAATTATTACTTCCTGCCAGAGCAAGACCGCTTTGTGAAACAATTACTGGTTTATCTGCTGTTACCCCGTCTGGTACAACAACTTTTAACCTTCTGGTATTATCTATATTAGTTACAGAAATTTCTGCACCTGCGTTATTAACAGTATCCCAGTATTCCTTACGGTCTTTTCCTTCCTGGAAACTTCCATTATATACATAGTTGCCATCAGCAAGCACAGTTTTTGCTTCTAATTCCTCACCTGTACTTTCAGATACCTTTACAACAGAAACATTGCTTATATGTACAGCAGCTTTAGAACCAGCAGCACCAAGATTATATTCAAGACGGCCATTGGCATCATCTTTGTCTGTCATTTTAAATTCATATTCATATGTCTTCTTTTCTGTTGTTAAATCTACAGTTGTATCTTCAAGATAACGTTTATAACCACGGTCTGGTGCTGATATATCCACCTTCATTGTCCTTGCTTCACCAGCATATGCATCAAACTTTACTTTATATGTTGCACCTTTCTTCATTGGAATATCTGGCTGTACAAGCTGTACACTATAATCTACAGTACCTTCTTCTGTTGTGTTAATTGAAATCTGTCCGTCTTTAATCTCTGCTGTTGCTGTGCCGCCAAGAGTTGTTAAGAACTTCCAGTCTTTGTCATCTGTAAGGTCTTCCACTGTCTGGAAATTTCCATTATTAACATAGTTGCCGTCTTTATCTGGGTCTCTTAAAATAACTTCCTTCTCTGGCTTTTCTACATTTTCATTATAATTGTCTTTCTGGTATACTTTTACATAGTCAATCATAAAAGCAGCATTATCAATATCTGTAGTTTCATCAGGGTTGCCTGGCCAGTTGCCACCAACAGCAAGGTTTAAAATAATATAAAATGGCTGGTCAAATGGTGCAGGATATGTAATCTCCCCTTGTCCTTCAGTTGCTGAGTACCAGTCATTCTCTGTATGCATAAGAATTCCGTCTACATACCAGCTGATTTTTCCTGGCTCCCATTCTGCACTAAAGATATGGTATTCATCTGAGAAATTTCCTTTCTCTAATGTATGTTTTCCCTGGCTCTCGCTATGTGGGTTGCCATAGTGGATTGTGCCATATGAAGTCTTTGTATCATTGCCAAGTACTTCCATAATATCAATTTCACCACATCTTGGCCACTGTCCATAGAGGTTTTCATTGGCAGGCATCATCCAGAATGCTGGCAGGAATCCCTGTCCTGCAGGAACTTTTGCCCTTGCCTCAAAAAGACCATACTTAAAGTTATGTTTATTTTGTGTATTAACCCTGCCTGATGTATAAGAAACTTTACCATCACTTCCTATAGTCTTTACAGGTTTCAAGACAAGATTGCCATCCTTGATATAAATATTTTCAGATGAATCTACATATTCCTGTAATTCATTATTCACCCATCCTGGCTCATGCAGTTCAACATTCCAGCTGTCCCTGTCAAGAGAATCCCCATTAAACTGGTCTTCCCATTTAAGTGTATAATCTTTATGTGTATCCTCTTCTGCTGCTAATTTCTTCACTGTCACTTTTACTTCCTTTTCCCATGTTTTCTTGTAACCTTTTATTTTAGCCTTGATTGTTGTCTCTCCTTCAGATAATCCTGTAATCTTCCCGCCACTCACTTTGGCAATCTTTTTATCTGAAGAAGACCATTTAACTGTAAGTTTTTTATTGCCATATTTCTTTACAGTTATTTTTTCTTCCTGGTTCTTAGCTATTTCAATGTTAGATTTACTTAAAACAGGTGCTTTTACTACTTTAACTTTACAAGTATATTTTTTGCTTCCCTTTTTCCATGTTATTTTGGCATCTCCTGCTTTTTTGGCAGACACAATACCATCTTTGGTAACTGATGCTATTTTTGCCTTTGATGTTGTGTATTTGCCACTTTTTTCATTAATGCCATTTATATCCAGGTTAAACTTATCTCCTATAGAAATAACACAACTGGATACAGACATTTTGGATGCTGCCTGTGCAGGTATTGGTACTGATGGTACTGACATTACTACTGCTACAGCAGCGGCCATACTTTTGAATAAACGTTTTTTCATATGACTTCCTCCTATAAATTTATTATTTTTATGTATTAATTGAATTACCCATTATTTAACCTTATTAAGTAAGTCTACCACCATTTAAGCGGTGGATCTGGTAATTACAATTCTACTTTTACCAGTTTAAAATCTGATAAAGTAATTGTAGATATTGGTGTATCTATCTTTTCGCCGGTTTCTTCATTCTTTATCTGTCCCATAGAAATTACCATTGTTGTATTTGTATCTGTAGCCTCATTCATTGTAAATTCTACATTAACCAGTTGTCCAGAATCCTTCTCTAAAGCAATATTATTTCCACCATACCAGGCATATGTAGCACTTAACATAGCAAGCTTTATTGTACGTGCTTCCGTTGAAGTTACATTAAATGTTACTTTATATTTACAGCCTTGCTCCAGTGTAATATTCTCCTGTTTAAGCTGTACATGATAGTCTTCATCCCCAACATTTGTAATATTATATTCTGCGTTGCCATTATCAAATGAAACTTCTGCTTCACCTGGAGATGTTACAGCTTCAACCCATCCTTCTTCTCCGTTAGCAAAATTACCATTTTCTAAGAGATTATCATCTGCTGGTGTATCTGCTTTCACAAGTTTAAAATCTGATAAAGTAATTGTAGATGCTGGTGTATCTATCTTTTCGCCGGTTTCTTCATTCTTTATCTGTCCCATAGAAATTACCATTGTTGTATTTGTATCTGTAGCCTCATTCATTGTAAATTCTACATTAACCAGTTGTCCAGAATCCTTCTCTAAAGCAATATTATTTCCACCATACCAGGCATATGTAGCACTTAACATAGCAAGCTTTATTGTACGTGCTTCCGTTGAAGTTACATTAAATGTTACTTTATATTTACAGCCTTGCTCCAGTGTAATATTCTCCTGTTTAAGCTGTACATGATAGTCTTCATCCCCAACATTTGTAATATTATATTCTGCGTTGCCATTATCAAATGAAACTTCTGCTTCACCTGGAGATGTTACAGCTTCAACCCATCCTTCTTCTCCGTTAGCAAAATTACCATTTTTTAACAAATTGTTGTCTTCTGGTACATCTGGTGTCTGTGTTGCATCTGGAACTGGTGTTGTATCTGGTATTGGTGTTGTACCTGGTGCTAATGTTGCATCTGGTATTGATGTTGTACCTGGTGATAGTGTTGCATCTGGTATTGGTGTTGTACCTGGTGATAGTGTTGCATCTGGTATTGGTGTTGTATCTGGTACATCTATTTTCACAAGTTTAAAATCTGATAAAGTAATTGTAGATGCAGGGGTAGGTATATCTTCTTTAGTTTCATAGTCCTTGATTTGTCCCATAGAAACTGCCAATGTTGTTTTTAAATCTGTAGGGTAATCCATTGTAAATTTTATCTCAACATTTTTTTCTAAATCCTTTTCTAAAATAATATCTGCACCACCATACCATGTATATTGGCCATCATTACTTAACATAGCAAGCTTAATTGTACGTGCTTCTGTTGAAGCTGCATTAAATGTCATCTTATAATTACAGCCTTTTTCCAGCGCAATATTCTCCTGTTTAAGCTGTATATTCCAATCTTCATTTCCAACACTTGTAATATTGTATACTACTTTTCCGTCTTTAACTTCAGCTGTTGCTTCTCCTGGAGATGTTATAGAATGAATATTCCATCCTTCTTCTCCTCTGGTAAAATCACCATTTTTTATAAGATTTTCACCTGCCGCTGGTTTAATCACTGGATACCATATGGTTGGTGGTGTTGGTGATGCTGGTGTTTCTGTTGCCTGTGGTGCTGGCGTTGGCGTTGGCACTAATGTTGGTGTGGTTGTTGGTATTAGTGTTGGTTTTGTTGTTGGTGCTGGTGTTGCTGGTGATGCTGATATATCTGGCATTACTGGTGCTGTTGTTACATCTGGAATCTGTGTAGACTCTGGTAATGTTGTTACATCTGGTTCTTTAGTTGCTTCAGCACTCTTTTTATTTACTATAACTTTTACTTCCCTTGTCCATGTTTTTTTATATCCTTTTATTTTAGCCTTGATTGTTGTCTCTCCTTCAGACAATCCTGTAATCTTTCCATCACTTACTTTTGCAATCTTTTTGTCTGAAGAAGACCATTTAACTGTAAGTTTCTTATTGCCATATTTTTGTACAGTTATTGTTTCTTTCTGTTTTTCTCTTATTTCCAGTTTAGATTTACTTAAAACAGAGGCTTTTACTACTTTGACGTTACAAGTATATTTTTTCTTGCCCTTTTTCCAAGTTATTTTAGCATTTCCTGCTTTTTTTGCAGTTACAATTCCATTTTTGGTAACTGATGCCACTGCTTTCATTGATGTTGAATATTTTCCACTGTTTTCATTAATTCCTTTTATATCCAGGTCAATCTTATCTCCTTTAGAAATAACACAACTGGATATGGATATTTTTGCTGCTGCCTGTGTGGATATGGGTACAGCTGGTACTGATATAGCTACTGCTATAGCAATAGCTATACCTTTAAAAAAGTGTTTCTTCATATAGTATCATCCCTCCTGCAGTTTATATTTTTTCGTAACTAACTTTTAAGTATAATTAATTATAAACACTTTTTTTATATAAGAATATAAAACTATATACAAAAATATCAAAATCATGCTATAATAATCAAATATTATAATCCAGGTAGTGCCCAATTACCAATAAATTTATTTTTGTTGTATAAACAGCAATAAAACCGAAAGGACAAATATATGAATTTACGAAAAGAATGGTATCAGCAAGAACTTCAAAACAGCGAAGAAGCAATGGCTCACCGCCCATTGGAAGAAGAATATTCCTTTTACCATGCCGTCAGTTCAGGAGATATGGATTTTGTACAAGAAAACTGCAGGCAGGATACCTTTACTAATACAGAAGGAATGGGAATTCTTTCTACAAACAGATTAACTAATTTAAAATATCATTTTGTTATCACAGTTGCTATGATTACAAGACAATGTGTAACAGCAGGAATGGAATTAGAACAGGCTTACCGTTTAAGTGATTTTTATATTTTAAAAATGGACTCTTGCTCTTCTATAGAAGCCATTTCACAACTCCATCACAGTATGGCTCTTGACTTTACTGGTAAAATGGCTATTGTTAAAAAAAGCTCTGCAATATCAAAACCTGTTGTTATATGCATGGATTTTATATACAGCCACTTAAATACCAGGATTACAGTACAAGTCCTTTCAGAATATACAGGACTTTCTGCAAGTTATCTTTCAAGACTTTTTAAAAAAGAACTTGGAATATCTATTAGTGACTATATTCTGGAGAAAAAAATAGAAAAGTCAGAAAACTTACTTAAATATTCTGATTACAGTCTGGTTGACATTGCCAATTACCTGGCTTTTTCTTCACAAAGCCATTTTATACAGACTTTTAAAAAGGCAGTTGGAATAACACCAAATAAATACCGCAACCAGTATTATCATTCTTCATGGTAAAACTTTCTTGTCTAACTAAAATTATAATATATCTTAAATATATACATGTACAGACATTATTCCATACAATGGAATATGTCTGTACATGTAATATTATAAATTATGTCTGTTTACAAAACTAGATAACCACATATTTTTAATAACTTGCTTCCATAACAAATATGTTTTATTTAAATTGCGTCATAAGACACCCAGTCATATGAGGCTTTAAGCCCAGTATTTCCATTATAAGCCCCAAGCCAGTCATCAACATTAATTCCTGGCCATATATTCAGCATTATTTTGCCTGGATGTGAAGGAATATTGTCATATGCCCTGTATTTCTCTATTCCGTCTACAAGCCATGCAATATAACCTGGCTGCCAGTTAAATGCATATGTATGGAACCCTTGTGATGCATCAAATCCTAAATCACACAGATATTCATGGTTTCCTACACCATTTGTATAATAATTAAACTGTACCTTTGTTGTATCTTTACCTAAAAATTCAATATCAATTTCATCCCATGGAGTCCCGTCACTTTCTCCTGTATATGTAAAAAATGATGAAACTATGCCAGGATTTTTGGCTGGCTTCATGCTTACCTGGTATAACCCATATCCAAACTTATATTTTGTACGGTATTCACCACCTGCATAAGGTTTAGAACCAGACCAGTCATTTGTTATGTTTAAGTCTAACAGGCCATTATTAACATTTACATTAGATGCCCTCCATGTACAGTTAAACATGCCACCATTGCTCCAGCCATCTGCTTTTTCCCATGCCTCTGGATTATGATAATTAAATGGCTCACCAAAATGTGTGCCAGCTGCCATGCCATTTTGTACTGGTGCAAGCATTACCATTAACATGCTAAACATTACACATATACATTTTTTAATATTCTTTTTCATTTATAATACCTCTTGGAATTTATTTACTGTTGCTACCCAATTCTATTTCAATCTGGTGCTCTGTACTAGACATCCCAAGTATCTGTTCCCTTTCCATAAATACTGTTGTCCCTCCAGATTTTAATTCTGTTTTTTTGTCACAAAATGCCTTTTTTATTATATACTCACCATAATCTAATTTCTGTGGGTTTTTATAAATAATATTAAACTTTTTACCAGCAAAGTAAAGACAGATTCCAGCATTTCCTTCTGTATCAAACTGTTCCTTTACAAGCTTAGGGCATATAACCATATTGCCAGTTTCACCATGTACACCAAATACTTCTGTAACCATAGTAAGCATATACCAGCTTGCTGCCCCCGTTAAATAATTATACAGCCCTTTTCCCTCACTATTAAAATACTCAGGTATTCCTGGATAAATCTTACTGGTCTTAAAGTTTAATGATGTGTCTGCAAGAGCCTGTAAAGCTTTATATCCCTCTTGTACAAAGCCCCTCTGGTATAAAGCATTAGCAAACATTACTGACATATGTGAGAAAACAGCACCATTTTCTTTTTCACCATACGCAAAGCCAAACATTCTTCCCATATTAAATTTTTCTTCATGGAAATCTGTATTCAGGCGGTAACCGCCAATTTCATGGTTATATAAATAATGACCTGCACTTTTACAGATTGCAGCTGTCTGCCAGTCTTCTGCTGTACCACCCATAATTGCAAAGACCTGGCTTGTAAGTACCATCCTGGCTTTCCCGCCAGAATAACCCTCTAATGGCTGTTTATCATTATCATAATAGCCATTAAACCAGCCTTCATTATTATCCCCTGTAATCCATTCTGTTTTACGTATATGTTCTTTTATCCATTCTGCTTTATGTTTAAGGTTCTCTGCAAGGGCTTTTACAGAAACCTGTACTTTATTACCACTTATATTATGGTGGCAGGCTTTTGTATATTCCCGTAAAATCTCCTGTTTTGCAGATACATCTTCATAAAGCCTGGTATCATCCTTTAATAAAACCTGTATTTCTTCTAAAATCTCTATCTGTTCCCAGCCATGTTTTTCATGCAGGTTTATAAGCAACTCTGCCATCTGTGATAAATTTCCTGCATATGCACATGTAAATGCTACACTTTCCCCATTTTCTTCTGCCATATCCATTGCGTCATTCCAGTCTGCACCACGCAGCATTATATGGTTATGTCCCCCTGTTTCATAAAATGCACATAAATGCTGTAACAGCAGATGTTCTAATATGCTCCCTTCATATATGCTGCCATCTTCACATTTTTGTTTTAATCCATAACCAGCCTCCCACAGGGAATCAAGGTTTCGTCCACGTTCTGCCTGGCCATCTTTAAAATAACAAACTTTTTCTTTTAAGATGTCTGTGTCACCTGTCTGTCCAATATATAATTTTGTTGTTATAAAAGGCCATACACCATGGTCCATCCAGACACGGGCAATCCCGTTTCTGTCTGCAATAAATTCACCTTGTTTTGCTCCTATTATTGTAGCATTGGTTCCATCAATCCTTACACCACCATAATTATCAAGTATCATCTGGCGCACCCCGTCAGGGTCCATAATTAATAGTGAAAGGCAGTCCTGCCATAAGTCACGCCATCCCCTGCCACCTCTTCCATAATCATGGTGTGGAAGAAATGAGCATCCATAAATCCTTCTTAATATTGGCTGGAAACTTACCCAACGCATAAAACAGTCAAACTGGCTGTTCCCTGTATAATACCTGGCATTAACTTTCTCCTGCCAGTAATCTTTAGTTTCTTGTAATGCTTTTTCAGTTTTTTCATCTGTCTGGTATTCCATAATGATATTTGCGGCTTCATCTTCATTATCTGTAATTCCCATAATAATTGTATATGACGCAGTTTCATCTGGATTTAATGCAATCTGGCTAAAACGTATTCCTCCCATTGCTTCTTTGCCTTCTGTATAATATCCAGAGGATACACCATCTTCATTCCTTAAAACTTTGCCTGGATGTGTAAATGTCCCTCCTTCCCCTATATAATCTTCTGTTACTGGATAAAAACTTTCTGGTTTCTCTCCCTTGCCTGTGATACCACATACAAAATAAGTTAAATTATTTTTCTGGTGCCCCCTTTCATCAAAAGACAGGGTTGGTTTTACATAAACCCCATAATCTGTAGTTTTAATTCTATGCAAAAGCGAAGTAACATGCCTGTGATCCCTGATATTGTCTGCACTTCTGCCAAAAACGGGTATTGCTGCCACAGGTGTAACTTTCTTTGCTGTCATGCTTGTATTAGTAATTTCTATATGCATAATTTCTATATTTTTGTTAAATGGTACAAAAGATGTTACTTTTGCTTCCATCTGGTATTTCCCAGACTTTCTTGTAACAGCCTGCCACATAAATCCTGCTTCCATGCTGCTTTTATCCTGTAAATCTGTAAATTTCTTATATTCTTCTTCAGCAGATACGCCAGTTACAGACCATGCGCCAAGTGTTTCATCAATACACCAGAAATTTCTAGTTGAACGGTTATTGTGAAGGTTCTCTATACTGACTGGTTCAAGAAGAAAAGCATTCTGGTTTATTTTTATATCACCACCCAGATTTGGTGACAAGGAACTTTTAATTCCTTTTTCACTTGCAGATGGAAAATACAAATTATTGTAATTCTCTGGCTGCTCTATATAAAAGGTACCATCCTTGTCTAAAAAACGAATTGTTTCCATTCTATTTATCCTCCCTTATGCATAATCTTATATTTTAAAATTCCCAATCTGTACCGCAAGTTCTTCAGCAGAGTTTGTCAGTTCTTCTGATTCTTTAGCTACATTGCCACTGCTTTCCATAAGGCTGTCTGCCTGTTCTACAAGTATATCTGAAGAACCAAGGATTTCCTGTGAACTTGCTGCCTGTTCTTCTGAAATTGCTGCAACATTCCTTGCTACATCTTCTACCTGGTTTACCTTTTGTATCATGTTTTGTACCAGGTTTCCAGTTAAAGCAATATTTTCAAAAATAATATCAAATTTCTCTACTGCATTTCTAATTAGTACACCGCTGCTGTTAATGCTTTCTACGCTGTCACCTGCCTGTACTACAACATCTTTTACGGAGTTCTTTATCTCAAGTACCAGCTTGTTAATATCCTGCACAGAATCCACACTTGTCTGTGCCAGTTTGCCAATCTCAAGTGCCACAACTGCAAAGCCTTTACCTGCTTCTCCTGCACGTGCTGCTTCAATAGACGCATTTAATGATAAAAGATTTGTTTCATCTGCAATTTCACCAATAACTTTCGTAATATTAGTAATTTCCTCTGATGCCCTTCCTACTTCATCAATGGCAAACTGTAATTTCTTCATTGAAATATTAATATCCTGCATTGCCACACTTACATCCTGCATTGCTTCCATACCAGTTTTAGAAACATCAACTGTTTCTTTCATTTTGCTGTTTACACCATCACCATCTTCTTTTGTTTCTTCTACAAGCATTGCAAGGGTAGTTGCACTCTGTGCTATTTCACCTACAGAAAGTGAAAGCTGCTCTACAGTATTATTAAGTTCTTTCATTGAGTTATTCTGCTCTTTTGAAGCATAAAACATCTGCTCAGATATATTTTTACTATTGTCTGCCTGGTTATGTAATTTATTTGAAACACTATCTATAGAAGCAATCATAGAAGACATCACAGCAATAAATTTTTCAACACAGCGTCCCATTATGCCAATTTCATCATTGCTTTTCGTCTGGCTTATAACTGTAAAGTCACCACCTGTCATGCTTTTAATAACATCTGTCAGTTTCTTTACAGGTCTTATTACAAAATGTATAATACGTTCAACCAGTACCATAAGGATAACTATAGAAACAACACCAAATAAAACCATAATATTCCTGATGAAATCTAAATCACTGTAAACCATTTCTGAAGGTACATAAGATACAAGTACCCATTCTGTACCAGCTACTTTTTCAAAAACTGAAATATTACCATCTATTTCAGCTAAACCAAGGTTATTCTGGCTTATTCTTTTACCTGCTTCTTTCATAAAATTATTATCCAGGCTGTCCAGCGGTTTTGAAATCAAAGAAGTATCACGTGAAGCAAGAACTGTATTATCTTCCGTGTTTACTAAAAATGATTCTGCATTTTCCATTTTCACAAAACTGTTTACATAAACACTAATTTTATCCAGTGATAAATCTGCTGAAATTACATATACTCCTTTATCATCCTTCCTTAACATTCCACATGCACTTATTACTTGTTCCCCGTTTTCATCAGGGTAAGCATTTGTAAATCCCATATTTACCCTGCCAAGTGCTTCCTGGAACCACTCTGACTGTACTACACTGGCAGAACCCTCTCCTTTATTATTAACAGAAGAGCCTGCATCACTAATTTTCACAAGTAATACATTGCTTATTTTTACTCCTGCTGATGACCCCATTGCACCAAGGTTAAATTCCAGACGTCCGTTTGCATCATCACTATCTGTCATAGTAAATTCATATGTAAATGTCTGTTTTTCTTTTGACAGTTTTACTTCTGTATCTTCAAGATAACGCTTATAATCATGGTCTGGTGCTGATATTCCTGTCTTTATAGTTCTTTCCTGGTCTGCATAAGCATCAAAGCTTAATTTATATGTTGCACCTTCTTTTATTGGCAGTGCTGGCTGTACAAGCTGTACACTATAGTCTGCTGTACCTTCACTTGTTGTATTAATATAAACTTCTTTATCCTGTATTCTTGCTTCTGCCTCACCACCAAGCGCAGTATAAAACTGCCATATGCCATTACCACTTAGTTTACCATTCTTTTTAAAATTGGCATCTTTTATATAATTACCATTTTGGTCTGGTTCACGCAAAACAGCAGCTGCCCTTGCACTTGGTCTTTTAGTTTCCCGTCCTCTGTAAACCCTGCCATCCATGTCTGCTATATATATGCCTCCTGGAAAATTGCTGTTAAAAGCATAATATGAATCCAGAAAAGACTGCATCTGTTTATCATCCAGGTTTATCCATTCAAATGCCTGCTTTGCCATACAAAATGAAGCCAGGTTTTTATCAAGCCATTCCTCAATCTGTGAAGCCTGGCTTTCTACTGATGTTGTTAAAAGTTTCTGTGCATCTGACTTAACCACTCTTTTTGATACAAAATATGAAAGACCTATAAGTACAATAATTATAAAAACCATTACAGGCAGTAAAATACCAAGCAGCTTTGTTTTTATGGAAATAAATTTTTCATGTTTTGTTTTACTCATTAAAACACCCCCTAGTAAATAGCTTACTGGTATTTGCTTACATTACTGGCATCTACTTTTTCAAAAGGCAGCAATATATATTTCCCATCCCCAGACGCCCCTTCTATTTCCTCTAAATTTTTGCCTTCTGCCAGGTTTAAAGCAGTCTTTACAGCTGTTTCTATCTGGGAAGACATTGGCTGGTATACTGTAAAGTCCATTCTGCCGCCAGCTATTGCTTCACATCCCCCGGCAGAAGCATCTACACCAAGAAACAATATGGAATCTGTATTTATTCCTGCTTCCTCAAATGCAGAAACAGCACCAATAGCCATATCATCATTATTTGCCACTACACAGTCTGCCTGTCTGCCTGTTTTAAGGAACATTCCTGTAAGCTCTTTAGCAATGTCTTCATTCCAGTTTGCATTATCTTCAAATACATAATTGATTTTCTTGCCACTTGACTTTAATGTCTGTTTCAGCCCCTCAGTCCTGCCAGTTGTCCCTGATGCTTCTTTTGGTCCTTTTAACAGCACTACATTAATTTCTTCTTTACTGGCAAACTTTTCTAATATATATTCTGCCTGGTACTGCCCTGCCATATATTCATCTGATGCCACATAAACATATTTGTCTTTCTCTAGCTGTCTGTCTGGCGGGGCGTTATTTATAAATACAACTGGTGTTTCTCCTGCTGCTGCTTTTATTTCAGCAGCAATATCTGTGGATACAAGTCCACATAAAAAAACACTGCAGCCTTCTTCCAAAGCCCTTTTTACCTGTGCAACCTGTGTTTCAACAGAATTTTCTGCATAACCTGCCTCAAACTCTGCACCTCCTGCTTCTGCCTGTTCTTTAAGCTGTTCTGCCCATCCCTCATAATAATCGCCACTTTCTACCGCAGTATAATAAATTTTAACATTGCTGCCTGTCTGTTTTTTATCCTGGCATCCACCCATTAATAAAACACTGGCTATTACCAGCAGCAATACTGCTTTTGTTATTTTTCCCATAGCATACACCCATTCATTTATTTTTAGTAATATTACATCTTTTAAAAAAGGACATATATCAAACTTGTAGTAAAAATATCAGATATATGTCCAAAACTAATTATCTTTAATATCATTAAAAAGGGTACAAATTACCTGGTATATTCCAAATTGACATAATTTCTAATATGATTGTACAATTACATAAAAAACCTGCTGTCTGTTTGAAATATACAAAATAAAAATATTTGTTCAATTTATGAAATATCTGTTTATGAAGTTCCAAGTTTCTTTATAAGTGCATATACACGTGATGCACAGCTGTATATATCTTCTTTTGTAAGTCTTCCCTGTGCATATGCCTCACGTATATCTTTATCATCTTTAATACTTCCCGGCATAATAATATCATTTCCTGCCTCTGTACATTTCCATGGCACGCTTCCATCTTCTGGTGCTGTCGTGCTCCAGTCAGATATAAATACTCCTTCAAACCCCCATTCACCACGTGCAACTGTTGTACAGATATCTTTGCTGTTAGCTGCATGTACCCCGTTAATGCAGTTA
Organism: Lachnospiraceae bacterium; assembly: GCA_009774235.1. GTDB lineage: Bacteria > Bacillota > Clostridia > Lachnospirales > Lachnospiraceae > Butyribacter. The sequence continues at coordinate 25,966 of VSNJ01000011.1, read as the reverse complement.
TAAGAAGTCATAATTGCTTCTGGTGCACTTTTCTTTACTGCAATTTCAAATCCACGCAAATAAATTTCCCTAAGCGCACGCTGTGAAACACAAGCATCAACACCCATACGGTTATCTTCCTGGTTATTACATGCAAAATGCTTAATTGTTACACCACATCTGCCATTACTTTGTACCCCTTCTGTTACTGATGCTGCCATAATACCTGATAAAAGCGGGTCTTCAGAATAATATTCAAAATTACGCCCGCATAAAGGATTTCTTTGGATATTCATGCCTGGTGCCAGCCAGAGTCCAATATGGAACTCTTCCATTTCTTCTGCCACTGCCATTCCAAACTCCTTTAAAAGTTCCTGGTCCCATGTCTGCGCAAGCACAGTCCCAACTGGAAATGCTGTACAATACTGGTAGTAAGTATCTGCATCTTTATGATGTTCTGGTTCACCTAAGAAGCCATTTTCCAGGGAAGCTAACAGCCCTGCGTTATATATAGTACCTGTCTTCCTGTCTGTTTCATAACTTTGCTGCAGCCTTAGCCCGGCAGGACCATCTGCCATAACAAGATAAAACTTTTTATCCTCTTCTGTTATTTCTGTTGTTTCTCCTGCTGAACCAGGCACATGTAAACCAGCAAAACCAAGCATACTGCTTCCATGTGTAATTTTGCCATACAGCAGAGGTATTAATTCTTCTGCTGGTTTTAACATTTCTGCCTGTTTTTTACTTTCTCTTTTTTCTTCTTTATGTGGTTTAAAGTCCAGTACAGGTACTTTCTGTTTTTCTGCCATGGCAAGCCATTCACTTTCCATGTTTCTGGCAGCCTCAGCAACATTAAATTCCTGGAATGGTGTAACCTTTTTACATATTTCACTTGTATTTTCTAACAATACTGTTTCTTTAACATCCAGCAACGCTTCTAAATGCAAGGAAGCAACACTATTGCCTGTCCAGATACCATACTTACCGTTTTCAACAATCCATGCATTTATCTGTTCTGAAAAACTTGCTGTCTGCTTTTGCTCTATTGCAATTACTAGGCGCTGTGTACCTCCTGGCGGCAGTATATCTGTCTTTGCAAAACCTGCAAGCCTGCAGTATTCCTTTGCAAGCCCTGTCTGTGGAGGCGTTATATATACCTGTACTACTTCCCTTCCAGAATAACAGTTCCCAGTATTTTCTACAGTAACAACAACTTCAATTCCTGGCCTGGTTATCTTTATTTCTTCACATTTAATAGAAAAAGAGGTATAAGAAAGCCCATATCCAAAAGGAAATAAAGGATTTATACCAAAGCTGCTAAAATACCTGTATCCAACATAAATCCCTTCCTTGTACTCTTCTTTTGCCAGGTTTCCATCCAGATAGCTAAAACTTGTAGCAGAAGGATAATCTTCATAATGTACTGCCCAGGTTGCAGACAGCTTTCCACATGGAACCTGTTTTCCAAGCAGTACATCTGCAACAGCATGTCCGCCCTCCTGTCCCGGAAGGGAAATACTTAAAATAGCTTTTATACAGGAAGTTTCTTGTAAGATACCAGATATTTCTACAGGCGCACCTGTGTTTAAAATAAGTACTACAGGAATATCTTCTTTGTCCAGGTATAATATATCTTCTTTTTCTTTCTGGCTTAAATAATAGTCCCCTTCTATAATACGCCTGTCTTTTCCCTCGCCAGAAATACGGCTTATTACATAAACAGCTGCATAAGCACCATATATATCATCTTTTGTAATCTTACGCCCTTCTGGCATCATAAATGGGTTTCTTGCATATGCATCAAATGTATCTTCTGTCTTCCCTGCATCTTCCAGGATTTTTTCTTTCCATACATTCCTTGCCATTATATAACGTTCATGGTAATCCAGAAGCCAGTCACTGCTTGTAACAGATAGCCCAGAATCTCTTAAACCTTTATATATTGATATATTTTCCCTGTTATTAACATCACCTGAACCTGTGCCTCCCTTAACAGTTTTATCTGCACCACCGCCAAAAAGGGCAACTGGTTTAGAACCATCAAGAGGAAGCAAGTCTTCATTTTTTAATAAAACAATACCTTCAGATGCCAGTTTCCTGGCAAGCATGGCATGCCTGGCCTCACGTTCTGAACGCTTACTTTTTAATGTCCCACTAAAATTGTTTTTATTTATTTCCATATTTTACCTCATTATTATATATTTTCATTAAAAACATCCATAGCTTTAAATCAAAACTATGGATGTTTCTTAAATTAACATAAAACCTTATATTACTCTTTAACACCACCAAGTGTAATACCTGCAATTATATACTTAGAAAGGAATAGATATACAAGAATAATTGGAACTATTGCTATCATAATCATCATATATATTTTACCCATATCAAAGTTCATATAATCTGCACCTCGCAAAGTTGCAATAAGGATTGGCACAGTCATCTTGTCTTTTGACTGTATAACCAGTGCAGGTACAAAGTAGTTATTCCATGAACCAACAAATGAGAATATTGCCTGTACTGCGATTGCCGGCTTCATAATTGGAAGTACAATCCTGTTAAATGTCTTAAACTCACCGCATCCGTCAATTCTTGATGCTTCAACTAATGACAGTGGAAGTGATGACTGTAAGTAGCTGTACATAAAGTAAAATACTGCTGGTGACGCAATGGATGGTATAATAAGAGGAAGCAGTGAATCATACATCCCCATATTAGTAACCAGTCTTAAGAAGCCCATTGCTGTAACCTGTGTTGGCATTACAAGGATAGCCATTATAAAAGTAAATGCTATTTTCTTTAGCTTAAAGTCATATGCATAAAGCCCATATGCTGTCAGTGCTGAAAAATATGTACATATTGCAGCAGAACAGCCAGAAACTATTAAACTATTTACAATCCCTTTAAACATTGGGAATGTACCATCATTTGCAACACTCATAAAGTTTTTTAACAGGTGGCCGCCTGGCAGTGCTGAAAAACCTTTCTGCAGGTCCGAATGTGAACGTGTTGCATTAACTATAAGTATATAAAAGAAGAACAAGCACATAAATGAAAGTATTACAAGTACCACATGTGCAATAACACTTCGCAGATGGTCTGGTTTGTTTGATTTCATAAGCTATTTCCTCCTTTTTGCTTTTCTGGCAGCAGCTTTTGAGCCGTCAGGGTCATTATTGTTTGTCATGCGGTATACAAAGAAGCAAAGTATAGCACTAACAATAAACAGATAAACTGATAATGCACCCGCCATACCATAATTCCTGCTCTTTAAGTGGCTGTTTAAGAACATAATCAGTGTCATTGATGTACGGTCTGGAGAACCCTGCCCGTTTGTTAAAATCTGTGGCACATCAAACATCTGGAGACCACCAATTATAGAGTTAATGAGTGTATAAGCAAGAATTGGACGTATAAGCGGAAGTGTAATTTTAAAGAACCTCTGTATACTATTACATCCGTCAATTTCAGATGCCTCAAATATATCTGTACTTATACCCATAATTGCCGCCATAAGCATAATTGTTGTATTTCCAAACCACATAAGGAAATTCATAAACCCAACGAGAGACCTTGTTCCAAATACAGAACCTAGAAAATCAATTGGTTCTTTAGTAATTCCTATTGATGTTAAAATCCCATTAATTGGTCCGTTTGTTGAAAACAGTGTGAAAAACAACATTGCAAACGCTGATGCCATAATAAGGTTTGGAAGGTAAATAACTACTTTAAAAAATTGTTTTGCATGTATTTTAAGACGGATATCAACAAACCATGCAGCAAGCAGCAATGCTATTACAATCTGTGGTATAAAACCTATAATCCAAAGTATAAATGTGTTGCCTGCATATTTAAGCATATCTGATGCCAGCAGGCTTTTATAATTTTCCATTCCCACGAAATTTGGGCCGACTTCTTTAATTCCTGAACGGTAATATTCAAAAAAACTGTACCTTATTGTATCTGCAAGAGGAATAAAAGAGAAAATGAAAAAGCTCACAAAAAACGGAAGAATAAAAATATATCCCCACTTTGAATAGCTGATACTTTTACGTTTCAGTTTCACAAAGCACCATTCCTTTCATTTTTTTATAAAAACTAGTTTTAACCATTATTATGGCCACTGTACCTCTGTAGTTTCAGGATAACGCTCTTTAATTGCTGTTTCAAAGTTTGACTTTGCCTTGTCAAAATCAACCTGTCCCTGGAAATAATCACTAAATGAATTCTGGATTAACTCTACACATCCCTGGTCATAAGGAGAAAGTGGTGCTATAACAATATTTTCTGCAACAGGTGTAAAATATTCAAATGAGTTCTGTCCACCGAGGAATTCAGAAGCAAATGTCTTATTGTCTTCTGCTGCTTCCTTCATACCACTCTTTGTGTTTGTAAAGTCTAAATAATCTTTAGAAATCTTTAACAGGTTATCTTTATCCCCAGTTACTGCAAGTATAATATCTTTAACATGTTTTGGATTATCTGTGCCTGTGCATGCATGTACATATGAACCACCCCAGTTATATTCCTGTGGAGGGTTTGTAACTGCCCATGCACCATCTCCACCATCCCAGTTAGGCTTTAAAGTAAAGTCAATGCCCCATGCTGGGAAAAGGAATGCAAACACTTTGGATTTTGAACCCATTGCCTTGTTCCAGTCATCATTCCACTGGCCTTTTACAGTTTTATCAAGATAGCCTGCATCAAGCCATTCTTTAGAAGTACTTACCCAGTCCATAATCTTCTGGTCAACTTTAATAACTGTTTCACCTGGTTTAACCCATGGCTCTGAAATACTGTTGCCATAGAGGCGGAAAGTATCTGCATAAGAAGAAAATGTATAATATCCTTTTGCCTTAAGTTCTTCAGCTGTTTTTGCCATAGTATCCCAGTCTTTTACTTTCTCACCAACTTTTACAGGGTCATCTGTACCAAATACTTCCTTGGCAATATCACGCCTGTATACTAACAGTCCTGGACAGCACTGCCATGTAGAACCTCTCTGCACACCATTTACATCAGAAGCTGTCACTTTTGTAAAATCATACTGGTCTGAAAGGTCTGCATCAGGGTCAATTCCAAGGTCTGTAAGCGGCATTGCAACACCTGCATCAGCATCTGTATACTTATTTACATAGTCAGTTTCTGATAAAAAGATATCAACCTTGTCATCTGCTGCAGCACTTGCCTGGTTAAGAAGTGCTTCATCAAGCTTCTGCTGGTATACACCATCCTGGTTTGGATTTATAATCCAGTGTATCTCTGTACCATCTTTTAAAGTAGTAACTGTACCATCTTTAGATGTTTCTTTAACCTCTGGATAAACAGCAATTACCCTTTTGCTAAATTCATCATTCCAGCTGTAAACATTAATAACTTTGCCTTCTTCTGTACTCTCATCTCCAGAATTATTTTCTGAACTGGTTTTCTGTGAAGAAGAATTATCCTTGTTACCAGAATCCCCACATCCTGTCAGGGTTCCTGCTGTTAATGCTGCCATTAATAACATACTGATGTACTTTTTTTTCATAGTAAAATCCTCCTTAAATTTATATTTTTTACTAATTCTTACATTGTGTATTATAACCTTTTTTACAAATTATCTTATACTAAATATGTCTTATAAATATCAAAATCATGCTGTAATCTTTTTTATGAAATATCTATTATAATTTCTGTCTGCTCTGTAAGAAGCTCTTCTGGTATATAATTGCTTTCTAATTCTTTTCCATTTACAAGAAGTTTTTTACATCCTGTCTCTGCATGTCCTTTATTATTGGCTACAATATGTAGATGTTTTCCACGGAAATCTTTATTAATTTCAAAACTTTCCCATCCAGCAGGTATTGCAGGTTCAATTTTAAGACCGTAGAAATCAGGGCGCATTCCTAAAATCCCTTCTACACATCCTGTCATAACAGTAGATGCTGTACCTGTAAGCCAGTGCACATGTGAACGTCCAAAATGCGGACTGTCTTTTCCTTCTGTAAACTGTCCATAACAATATGGTTCTAACTTCCTGGTTTCTGCCTTGTCATTCTGTGCTGAAGGAGCATTTTCCATAAAATATGTAAATGCACGCCCGCCATGTCCACGCAATGCTTCTGCCAGTATAATCCAGCCCTGTGATTGTGAAAATATACCTGCATTTTCCTTAGTACCAGCATTATATATAACAGCGAGTGCACCTTCAAAAGCATGTTTATGGTATGGAGGGTCCATTAAAACTGCACCATACTCTGTATTCAGCCTTTTATAAACAATATCCAGTATAATATCAGCCTGGCTGTCTGTAGCAAGACCGCTTATTACTGCCCAGCTCTGTGGATTAAGCCATATATCTGCTTCTTTGTCTGTGCGTTTTCCTATTATTTCTCCATCTTCTGTAATGCCTCTTATAAACCTGTCCTCATCCCAGCATATTTTTTGTATAATATCTCCAAGTTTCTCCTGGTTTTTATCAAGATAACTTATATAATCCTGGTCTTTTTTATATTCTGCAATTTTTTTCATTATTGACATTGCAAGATATAACTGGAATGACACAAAAGAAGATTCACCATCTTTGCCAAGACGCAGACAGTCATTCCAGTCTGCATAAAGCCCTGCTGGCATGCCATGCTTTCCAAGATGCTCCATTGAGAAACCAATAGCACGTTTTAAATGTTCATATACTGTACCTTCATCTTTATTGGCAAAAGGAATTATTTCATCAATAAACAGAAGATTCCCTGATTCAGAAATATACTTATATACTGTTGGGAAGAGCCACAATGCATCATCTGCCCGGTATGCTGGATGTCCTGTTTCTTTTACATAAGAAGGGTCATCTGGCGTATCCTCATGTCCTGGGTTATGTGTAAATTTAACAAGTGGCAGGCCACCTCCGTTATCTGCCTGTGCTGAAAGCATAAAACGTATTTTCTCCAAAGCCATCTCTGGTGCCAGATGTATTATTCCCTGGATATCCTGTACAGTATCACGGTATCCATATCCATTACGCAGCCCGCAATAAATAAATGAAGCAGCACGTGACCATATAAAAGTCATAAAACAGTTGTAGGCATTCCATGTATTAATCATAGTATCAAACTCTTCACTTGGGGTTTTTACCTGGAAATGCGAAAGCTGGCCATGCCAGTAAGAAACCAGTGTATCCATATCTTTCTTACACATTTCATCCGGGCTGTTATAATGTTTTAATATAGCTTCTGCTTCTTTACTGTCTTTCATTCCAAGCACAAATACAATAGTCTTTGCTTCACCTGGTCCAAGTGTAATTACAGTTGAAAGAGCCCCACATCCATTTTCATTATAATTAAGAGTACCATCAAGCTCACCAGATATTACTCCTTCCGGATTTCCATATCCATGGTAACGCCCAAGAAATTTTTCCCTGTCCCCGCAATATGATGAAACCTCTGCACCTGCCATTCCAAAGAAACGGCAGGTAACAGTTTTGCCATCTACCTCTTTTCCTTCTTCCAAGGCATCAAGATTGCCATGTACCTGCTGGCATATATGGTTTTTACAAAAACTGGTTCTTGTAATAAACTGTGAATACTGCAGGTTTACCTGGTCCTGCTCATAATTACTGTTATTAGTAAATTCTGCATAACCTGTAACTGTCAGTTCCCTGGTTCTGTCTGAATTATTGGCAATACAAATTTTCCAGACCTCATACTCTTTATCCAGTGGTACATAATACAATGCCTCAGAATGTATACCACTGTAATCTGCTGTTATTTTTGTATACGCAGTTCCATGCCGGCATTCACTTTTATACTCCTCAAGATTTTTTCCAACTGGCTGCCATGATGCAGACCAGTAATCTTTGCCAGCATTGTCACGTATATAAATATAACGTCCTGGCTGGTCAAAATTATTAAAAACATAACGCAAAATCCTGCCATTAGCACCGGATTTAGCAAAGCTGTAACCACCGGCATTATTAGAAATTATTGCGCCATAAGCAGGTGAACCAAGGTAATTTACCCATGGAGCAGGTGTTTCCGGGTTATTAATTACATATTCACGTCTGCTATTGTCAAAATAGCCAAACTCCATATCTTTCCTCCTTTTATATATTTTATTTAATTATACTTTTTTAGAAAAATTTTATATATCAAACTGTTTACAAAAATGTCATAATTATGTCCAGGGCGTGTCTGAAAATTAAAAAGTACGCAAATTTATTGGCTTTTACAATTCCAGAACTTTACCATTGAAGCCATATTGCAAACACGCCCTGGTGTCCCATCAACCAGTTTTTAAAGTCTTGTAAATTTTGTTTTATATTATTTTCAATATAAATAATATAAAAAATTAAACTTCAATTTCCGTCTGTACCAGACACCAGTAAATTTATATTCTTACTACTAATTATAAAACTGTCAAAAAATTTTATTCAGGTTTTCTTTTATACTTTGCAAATATTTACTTATTTTTTTCTTTCCTTACATATCCTTGCATAAAATTTTTTGAATTTTTTGAAATTTTGTGCAAGGATTATGCAACCTGGCACGTGTTATATATGTAAGGATATTAATTTATAATAATAAAGGAGGGATTTTATATGAAAATCTTTAAAAACTGGAAGAAAACAGCTGCTATTATGACAGCAGGATTTATACTTGCCAGTGGTTTTTCAATGCCTGCACTAGCACACGGACACCATGGCGGCGGACACCACAGCAGCTATACAGGCACTTATTGTGCTTACCATGATAAAGTACACAAAAGGGCAAGTAACTGTAAATACTATTGTACAAAGCATCATGTAACCCACAGCAATGGAAGATGCCATCATTAAAAAAGCAGTTATAATGTTTATAATTCCAGAAATGGCATGCAGGACAATAAAAACTCTTTATCTTGCATGCCATTATTATTATAATTAATACAGATTGTTAAGAAAACTTTTTATATAAAAAGCTATAAACTGTATGGTAATGTGGTTACAAATATAATGACACAACCCATCTCTTTATATATAATAAATATAACTATGCGGATATCCGCAGTCCTCTTTACAGGAAATATTTTAAATATATCCTGTAAAGCCAGATAACACCTGGTATAATTCCAGGCTTAAACAAGTGTATAGGAGGTGGCATATGTGAGGAGTGAACCAGAAGTAAACCATGCAGTTGAAAAATATGCAGATATGATAAAACATGTTTGTTTTTATCATCTTAAAAACCATGCAGATGCAGAAGACGTATTCCAAAATGTATTTTTAAAATATATGCTGCATGATGAACCATTTAATAACGCTGAACATGAAAAAGCATGGCTGCTTCGTGTAACCATTAATTCCTGCAAAGACTACCTTAACGATTTCTTCCGGCGTAATAAAATACCACTTGAAACATTGGCTGAAATAGAAGCAGAGGTACCAGAAGAACACAGGGAAGTCTTAGAAGCAGTGCTTTCCCTTCCAGCTAAATATAAAGATATAATTTATCTGCATTATTACGAAGGATATAAAGCGGATGAAATAGGAAAAATACTTGGCAAGAAAGAGAATACAATTTATTCCCTGTTGTCCAGGGGACGTAAGATATTAAAAGAAAAGCTGGGAGGTGAAGAAATTGACGGATAAAATACATAAAGCATTTGATAATATTAAAGCAGATAACAGGTTAAAAGAATCAACAAAACAATTTCTTTTAGCAAACCGTAAAAACCAAACAAGCCTTGCCCTGGCTAAACGTCCAGCACTCCAGAATAAATTTGCCATAGCATGCCTGGCAATAGTCCTTGCAGCAGGAATAAGAGGATATTTATGGATACAGTCACCAGTTTCTTATATAAGTATTGATGTTAATCCGTCCATTGAACTTGCACTTAACCGCTTTGACCGGGTAGTATCTGTGACAGCATATAATCCAGAAGGAGAAGAAATCCTACAGGATTTATCACTTAAAGGAAAAATATATACAGCTGCTATTGATGAAATTGTAGAAAACCAGGCTATGGATATATATATTACAGAAGATTCTGAGCTTATATTTACAATAGCTGCAAACAACAGCCATGAAAACAATATAAGCACAGGTGTACAAAGATGTTGTGGACATTCAGGACATAGCAGCCACAGTATCAGCGCTGACCCAGGAATTGTGCCACAGGCCCACGATAATGGGCTTTCATTTGGCAAATACTATGCCTATCTGCAACTTGTGCAATATGATGATACAATAACTGTTGATGACTGCAGGGATATGAGCATGTCTGAAATATATAGATTAATTACCATGTATGAATATAATACAGGATATACAGACCCTTATATAGACAGTACAGATAGTGGCGGATGCCATCAAAGCCATGGCGGACACCACCATTTACACTGAAATTACAAAAAATCCTGTCTGTGCTTAATCTGCACAGACAGGACTCCCAATAATTACTTACTGTAATTAATAACTCTTGCCTTTATATTCCAGCTTTGCTGGTTCAATAAGAAATACTGCTTTATTTGTCATCTTTCCTTTATTTATAAACATTTTGGAATACTTTTTCCATTTGCTTTTCAAGGTTTTTACTGTAACCTTCTGGCCTGTTCCTTTGAAGGCACCTGCCCCTACAGATTTTATTTTACCTGATTTTACAACTAGATATTTTAATCCTGTACATCCTGCAAATGCTTTGCTTCCAATATTTGTTACTTTATTTGGAATAATAATAAACTGCAGTTTCTTACAATTCTTAAATGCCCCTGTTCCAATTACCTTAACATTGGCGCCTATTGTCACTTTTGACAACTTCTTCATATTGCTAAATGCATTTTTATTAATACCTGTTACTTTATAAGAATATCCATTTATTTTTATTTTCTTTGGTATAACAACACTTTTAGCATTCTTATTCTTTGCACCATATACAGATACAGTACCATTTGTATCTGATGGTTTTACAACAATATATTTAAGTGTCCCTGAATTTACTATCTTTCCCTTTCCAGGCAAGGTAATATTATTATCTGGTTCTCCCGTTTCTACTGGTTCTGGAGCTGTTGTAACTTCTGGTTCTGGTGTTGCCACAGGACTTTGTGTTACAGCTGGTGTTGGTGTAATTACAGGCACTGGCATTGCAGAAGGTGTTGTAGAAGGTGCTGGTGTTACAACTGGTGTCTGTGTTGCTTCTGGTGAAGGGGATGGTGTAATATAAGGGAAAATAATTACACTTCCTCCTCCCTGAGGCTTTGCTGTTGGTGTTGGTGTCACCTCTGGTATGCTGGTCGCTGTTGCTTCTGGTGTCACTGTTACTTCTGGTGTTGCTGTTACTTCTGGCACTGGTATTACAACATCCTGTGTACCAGTTGCATTTAATATAATTCCAGGATAAGAAACACTTGCTTCACTAGAACCAGTTATTATAATTTCACATACTGCATTAAATTCTCCTGATAAACCACCAAGGTCTGTCTGCATATTATCAAATACCAGATTAATCTTCTGCAGGCCCATATTAATAGTTTTATTTTCTTTATATTCTGCTATTACATTTCCTCTGCCATCCTTAATCCTTGTGATAACATCCATATCCTCTGTACTGTCATTAGCCCATGTTACATAAGCCTCTGCTAATCCTGACAGTTTATTATTACTATCCAGAGAAAGCTCACAGTACATATCAGAAATCTCCATCTGCTTTTCTTTATCCTGTGTACAGAAAGAAATATCTGCCTGTGTTCCAGACATTTCCAGTTCTTCTCCATCAACTTTAACTTCTGTTGCATCATCAGAAACAGTTAATGTCATTTCCATATCATTTAATATATCTACAGTAACAGAACTAGCCTTTACGGAAATTTCTTTCTTAATTCCTGATACATCCATAACTGTAAGTTCAGATTCTGTACCAGGCTTTTCTGATAAAATAGTAACTGTATCATATCCTGTTCCCTTTACACTTTTTACAACAAGCTCTGCATCTTCATCAGAAGTTTCTATCTCTGAGAACAAATCTTCTGTAGCTATATAGTATTTTAACTTTTCCTGTACTGCTTCTTCACCATCTCTCTGCTTTTCTACTGAAGCATCTTCTATATGGTATTCTCCTTGTGGCAGTACAAAACTCCTGGTAATATTTGTTTCATCATCTGTACTATTTGATACAGGTCTCTGCTCATAAGCCCCTTTAATTTCTGTATAATCCTTTCCACCGCCATTAACAAGGTTTATTGCAGAACGGTTAATAGCAATAGAAACCTTATTGCTTTCAAAAGGCTCTTTATTAAGATACTGGCCTGTAAAATCGGCATTTAAGAGACAGTCCCTTATTGTAGAATACCTTACAAATGAAGCTTCAGTATATAATCCATAATCAATTCCTGAGAGGTCTTTATTAAGCTTAAGAGTCCTGAACCCATTTGGGAAATTACTGTCATAAACTTCAAAAATATAATTTCCATTACCATCCATATTTACGGATACTGGCACTACTGCATGGCCTGCACACCCTGCATATAAACACATAACCAGCGGGTCAGCAACAGGGTCTGTATCAAGTCCTCCAGAACGTTCAAATTCCTCAACCTGGTTTACAAGCTTTTTATATTTTCCAAAATTTCCTGCTATCTCCATTCCAATTTCATCTACATACTGTGATACCTGGTAAATCTCAATTAATTTAGTTATATCAGCATTAGCATCACCTGGTGCAGCAATATCATATAAGTTTTCTGCTAGAGGATTATAGTCTGTTATATTAAACATTTCCCCTTCATAAAACTCCGTAGAAGATGCTGACATTCCAAAGCAGCTGCCACTCCATACATCACTTAATGCATAATAATATGAACCTCTTATAATACTTTGCAATGCTGTTACATAGCGTTGTCTTGGAATAAAATATCTTGAGCCATATCCAAATGAACTGCTGCTATTATCAAATGAATAATGGTCTTGCTGTTCTGTATAGAATTTATCTAACCCTATAACAGGAATATTATTCCAGCTGGCTCCTACATTATCCCATGAAGTATTTGCAGCCCTGTAATAAATAGTTATATCTGTATGTGTACCATTAAAACAGTTATCCTGCCATGTCACAGGACAGTCACCATAGAAATAAACTTTCTGTAAATTTGCACAATCTGCAAAACAAAGTGCAGGTACAGCTGCTACGCCTCTTGGAATATTAATTGTCCTAAGAATAGCACATCCCATAAAACAGCTATCCCCAAGTGAAACTAAAGATTCTGGAAGTATTATTGTTTCAACTTTACTACATAATGCAAATGACTCTTTTTCTATAGTCTGCAAGCTCTCACCAAGAAGTATGCCTGTAAGGGAAGAACATCCTTTAAATGCACCTTCTCCAACTATCTGGCAGTTACGTATATCCATATCATCACGGATTGCTGCATCATTAATAAATGCTTCCTTATCTATCCTGGCAGCACTTTGTATTCCAACTACCTGCAAATCTGTACAATTTGCAAAAGCACCCTGTCCTACCCTTTCAAGCCCGTTATTTGAAAAAATCCTTACAAGCTTACCAGCTCCATTAAATGCATTATTTCCAATTTCTGTAGCATTGCCTGTTTCAATAAGTTTAATATCCTGCATATGGTCTGTTCCTTCAATATTGCTCCATGTAGGCAGGTTATCTTCTTCAAAGTCAGGTATCTTTCCTTCACCAGAAAATACAATTTCACCAATATCATCCCTGTATTTCCATGACAAGCCATCAAAGTTACCTGTTGCAACATCAGTTTTATCAGGATTCCAGTCAAGGACTATATAATTCTGTTCCCACTTATATACATCAGCATATTGCTGTTCCTCATTCTTATACTTTGCTGTTCCTGTCCAGCCATTTTCCCATCCTGAAGAATCTTCTGTTTTATGTATTGTCATTCCAGAATTATTCTGTGAACCACCATTAACTCTGTTTGATAATATGGAAGTATTATAAGCAGTAAAAGATGTTACATTGTGTTTATCGTCCTGGTTTTTGTTGCTAGCTTCACTTACAGCAGGTGCATCTCCATAAAAAAGAAGCTTGCTGATTGAACTATTATAGAAAACTGCCCTTTCTTCTAAAACTGTGACAGATACTGGAAACCTCAGTTCTTTAAGATGTGTACAATATGTAAACGCATATGAACCAATAGTCTGTACTGTTTCTGGTATCATAAATTTATCACTTGTCATACCAGCAGCATAATAAATTAACCTTGTTTTTTCTTTATTATATATTACATTATCTTCTGATACCAGATTTTCATTTCTCGGAGAAATCTCAATCTCTGCAAGTTTTGGACATCCATTAAAAACATTTCCCAGAATATTCTCTATCTGCTGTCCAAATGATACTTTTTCCAGAACAGAACATCCAGAAAGCACACTGCCTCCAATATTTATAATACTATTAGGAAATATTAATTCCTTTAACCTGGAGCAGTTGCTGAATGCACTGTTTCCAATATAAGTTACTTTATCTGGGAGTACAAGTCCAGTAATTGAAGAACAATATGCAAACGCATAATCACCTATAGAAAGTATATCTCCTCCTAAAGATATATTGTTCAAAGAAGAACAGCCATTAAATGCCCTGTCACCAATTTTTTTAACGTTCCCAGGAATATCAATGCCTGATAAGCTTCCTGCACTTTCAAATGCACTATATTCAATATCCAGCAATGAACCTGGAAGGCTGATACTTTCCAGGCCAGAATAATAAAATGCCTGTGTTCCAATTATTTCTACAGGTTCTGGAACGGCAGCTGTAACAGCACCCCTGCATGGATAACTTATTACTTTGTATAGCTTGGAATCCTTCTTTTCTATCAACATTCCATTGATTCCTTCATAATGCTGGTTGCCTGGTGAAACTGTTATATTTCTTAAGCTTCCACGTATAAATGGATTTACACCTATTGTTGTAACCGATGCTGGTACATTAAAAGAAACCAGCGCTGTACTACTGAATGCACCTGCTCCGATTGTTGTTAAAGAATTCTCTGGCAAGGAAATATCTGCCAGTGCTGTACAACCGTTAAAAGCATTGTTATTAATAATTTTAACACCCTCATTGATAACTGCCTTCTTTAAATTCTTGCACCAACTAAATGCAGATGCTTTTATTTCTTCTGTTTTTCCTGGAATTTCTATGCTACTTAAAACAGAACACATATAAAAAGCATAATCTCCAATAGAAGTTACATTTGCAGGAATATTAACCTCTGTCATATCTGTGCAATATCCAAATGCATAGCTTCCAATATATTCCAGGCTGGCTGGCAAGACAGCCTTATCCAAAGCATTACAGCTATAAAATGCAAAATCTTCTATAGATTTTACACTATCAGGAATTTCTACAGATGAAATAGAACCACCTAAATAAAAAGCAAAATCAGAAATACTTGTAACTCCATCACCAATTACAACAGTCTGTATTTTGCTTATAGATACTTTCCAGGGTGCTGTTGTCCTGACACGTGAAACTGTATTTCCGTCATCATTTTTAAAAGAATAATTCTCTGTGCTATATTCCTGCATATTACCTGTCCCAGACAGCTCAAGCCTGTACGGAGTCACGCCGTTAAGCATCCAGCCATCCTTAGGCTCTTCTGGTACCAGCTGCCAGCTGATATTCCCGCTCTTGCCTGAAAGTACCTCTTCATCTGTCTCCGCTGCCATACTGGTGCGGAATATTCCAGATACTTGTGCCAGGCATCCCATTGGCAATGGCAGTATCTGCAATAATAACGCCACTACCAAAAGAATTGCTATTTTTCTTCTCTTCATAAAATCCCTCCATTCTTTTTTAGCCTGCAGACCTGTGTATAAACACAAATCCACTGTGTGAAAAAACAATTATTTCCACACAGACGCTTCTCTTTCTTAATTACCTATAACTACCTGTGTCCTTGTTTGCTGTATATTACTCCACTGTTAAATCCAGCTGGTCTTTTACCTGGATTAACAGGTACATTATACCAGAAGACCTTGTGCAACATTATTACACCTGTATTTCCAGTATATGTCCTTAACAATTTATTCTATTACAAAATTCTGCTGTATCTAACTTCTGGAGCAATATTTCCAATAATTTACTGTAAATCACTGTTATTTTAACATAATTATATATCAAAAGTCTACTATTATATAATAATTTTATTAAGAACGCAAATCTGTACAATATTATATATTCTTTTTTTATACACATCCCAATATATCATCTGCCAGCTCCATATGTGGATGTGCAGTATCTGAATTGTACACTGCTACATGGTGTATATCACTGCTTCTGTCCGTAAATGCAGGGAATAAGAAACCACATTCAGGCTTTCCTGGTTCATATTCCCCTGCAAGCGGACAGATTACACATATAAGATAGTCATAGACCTCCTCTGATTCACCAAGCCTCTCTTTATCTGCTGCCTTTACAGGTACATCATAACAATCATGGAACACTATAACTGCATAACCTTTACCATTATTGTTATAATGCCTTGCCACAAGGTCATAAAAAACATCCATAAGTGCATCATTTTTAAGCCCGCAAGATTTCATAGCCATAAGAAGCTGCCATATACTGCCATTCCCCTCACTTTGTTTCATAAATTTATAACCTTTAAGGTTATTGTTAGTATCAGAATAGGGAACTGTTTTGGCAAGCTTTAAATTTTCTTCCCTGTCTTTTAATGGCAAATCAAGAAAATGTATATTAAAAGTCCCATCGTTTTCCCCATCTTCATTAAAATAACATCCTGCTATCCTTGTGAAAGAATTTCTCTTTGGTGTCATACGCCTTGTAAGTTCCATCATATCTTCCCTGTTAATTATCATTTTAATCCTCCATCCACAATAAGATTATTATAAAAAACTATTATGTTTATAAAATTTCTTAACTAAATGACATTGTGGTTAATTATATTACATCACTTCCAAATGGCATAAGTGCAAGCTTTGCCAGTTTAAAATGCTGTATCCCGAACGGTATGCCAACTATTGTAACACATAAAATACAGCCAAAAACAGTATGTTCCGCCGCAAGGTAAATACCTGATACCGCAAGCCATACCATATTTACGAGAAATGACATTGTACCACCACCATAAACTACTTCCTTGCCAAACGGAAAAAATGCCAGTCCTGCAATTTTAAAACATTGCATACCTACAGGTATACCTATAACTGTAATACACCATAGACAGCCTGCCAGCGTCCAGCCCAGTCCTCCAAGAAAACCACCACACAAAAACCATAATACATTCCCTAAACAGCCCATTTACAAACACTCCTTAATTTTATTTATAATATATAATATGGCTAATAGCATATTATGGAAATCATTATAATATACAATATATATTTTTTCAATTTAACTTTAATACAATATATATTGATTTTGTACATATGAAATAATATTATAATGATGTCTTTCCTCAGATTTACTATTGCTTTTTCCAAATAAAATATAATCACTGCTTATATCAAGTGCCTGCGAAATACCTCTTAGAGTGTTTACAGAAAAACCAGTTTTCCTTATTTCTATTTCATATAAAAATTTTGAAGATATTCCTACAAGCTCTACAAGTTTTTCTCTTGAATAACCTTTATCCTTTCTAAGCTCCATAATACGTGTTCCCATTTCTTTATCATTTAAAGTAATTTTCATTTTTCCAGCTCCTTAATATTTAATTATACAGATTTTTTTATAAAAGTCTTAGAAGGATACTTCCCTTTCTTATAACAATTTGTTCTTATTATTTTTTTTGCATAACTTAAATTAAAGGTAAATATATTTTTAATAAGATAAAATATAGGGATATATTACTAAGATGTTTAAATACCAGATATATTTTATGCCAGTATCTAAACATCTTAATAATAAAATAGTAGATATGGTAACAGCATTTTATACACGTATTTCCAAAACAGACATAAAAAATGGTTCTGTAAGTAACAGCATAAATAACCAGGCAGGCCTGCTCTATGAAGCATCTAAGAAATTAAATATAGATACAGATAATATACAAATATTTATTGATGATGGTTATAGTGGAAGAAGCAGCAGGCGTCCTGCTTTCAGGAAATTAATTGCAAATACAATACTTGGAAATATTAATACAATATTAGTCAAAGATTTTTCACGTTTTAGCAGGGAACATATTTTAATATCTGAGTTCCTTGAAAAAATATTTCCAAAATATAACACAAGGTTTATATCTGTAACTGACAGATATGACAGCATAAATGGAAATACAAATATGTCAGTACCATTTAAAAATCTTTTTAATGAATATTATTGTAATGATATTTCACGCAAAGTAAAAACTTCCCTGTCAGCCAGAAAAGAGGCTGGAAAATTTTGTACTGCCAATGTACCTTTCGGCTATAAAATAATCCAAGGGGCAGACAGTCCAGAAGTTATTATAAATATAGAAGAAACCTTAATAGTAAAAAAGATTTTCTCACTTGCAGGAACAGGGCTTAACTGCCGCATGATTGCTGATATTCTTAATAGTGAAAATTGTTTTGCAGGAAGAAAAAGCTCTGGATGGGATGCTTCTTATATCTGGTCTATACTTAATAATCCCTTTTACACAGGGCTTAATGTCTGGCATAAATATGAAACTCCTTCTTACAGGATAAACCAGCCTTTAAGACTTCCAAAAAATTGCTGGAAGACAAGCAAAGGCAGACATGATGCTATTATATGTAGTGAATTATATAATAAGATTAACTGTAGCTTTCCTAAAAGTTCACCAAAAGGAAAACGCCATATATTCCATGGAATTACCAAGTGCGGGACATGTCACAAAGCACTTTGTTATGACAGAAGAAAAAAAGGGTATCTATGCTGTAACCACTGTGGCTCTGGTGAAATTAAAAAAATCCAGACCGATATGCTTTATAATATCTGTCTGGAAAAGATACAGGAAGAATTTTTTAAACAAGATATTCCTTCTGCACAGTATAGTTTGTTTATTAATAGTTTAAATTGTAATAACAGTTTGTTTTATAAAGAACTTTTACTGCATAATTTTATCAAAAAAATTGAAATTGGTAGCAAAAGTAATATTGTTATATACTGGAATTTCAATATTACATAAATCCATGAAATCCAGCTTTTTATATACAGGAAGCAAGCCATTGGCAAACCAGGCCCGCCAATTAAGAAGTGTACATTTTAATTGGCAGACATATACAGCAGTTTAACCTGGAAAACCATATAAAATACAACAAAGCCCTATATTACAGGAATTAAAATTATACCTGGAAATAGTTACAGTACAGATAAGACAATAATATACTTACATTATATATACAAAACTGTAAGGACAGATAAATATAGACAGACTAAGGATATCTGGACTACAAATTCCATATATCCAGCCTGTTTAATATCCCATCTACATCTATGCCTTGGTGTGTACTGTAAATACGGCAGATTTTTTCTGTAAGTTCTTCTTGTATACTATTCCTTTTTGCTATTACAGATATTTCTTTACCTGACTCCATATCCTTTATTACCTTCTTCACAATGTTATACATATCTTTCTGGGTATTTTCTGCTTTCTGGCCTGTATCTTTGTGCAGGCAATTAATTTTTTCAACAGAAAATTTATGTTCCTTTTCATCTAATGTAATTACTGCCATTGTAATTGCCAGACGGAAACGTCCTGGTCCACAGCTGCCTGGATTGAGATATAGTATATCTTTTAAATATTCTTCCTTATATATATGTGAATGTCCATAAATTATTATGTCAGTTTTAGAAATATCTGCTTTTATATGTTTTCTGTTGTGAACCATATAAAAATTAAAACCATACAGCCCAAAATATAATTCTTCTGGGATATCTGCCCATTCTTTGTCAATATTGCCTTTTACAACGTAAACAGGAGCAATTTTCTTTAACTTCTGGATTATTTCCCGCTTACCAGTATCTCCTGCATGAAGTATTGCTTCACAATTACCTGCATAATCAAGGACTTCTCTTCTTAACATGCCATGAGTATCTGAGATAACTGCTATTCTATGCATAAAATACCCCATTCTTTTTATTTTACAGTTATATTTTTATTAATTGTCTTAGTCTTTCCACCAGCAAGCTTTATTTTTACAGTTATCTTAATTTTTCCCTTGCCTTTTGCCTGTACTGTACCATTCTTTGATACTTTTGCTACACTGTTACCAGAGGATTTATATGTTACCACTGCTGCCTGTACTGCATAAGGCACTTTGTCTTTAAGACTCTGTTTTGCTGCAAGACCAGATGGAAGGGTAATATTTATTTTTATTTTACCACCCTGCTTTACAGTAGTTTTATTAAATGATACCTTTGTTTTATCAAGTAATGTAACAACATTTTTACCAGATAATTCTTTGTCTGTAACTACATAATCATTACTTCCATAACCTTCAATGCCTGCTGTACCATCAGCCAGTACCTTTCTTTTACTGTTTGGAACCTCTTCAAGTTTTCCTGTATTTTTATTATAACAGTATACATATACATTACTGCCAGCTTTTATTGATGAAGGCAGCACTGCAGTTGTAACCTTAACACCAGCTTTTACGCCATCTGTGTCTATTGATACAGTGTATGAATTTTCTGTCTTTACGCCATTAGATGACAAAATATTTTTAATATTTTTCTTCTGGCTGCTGCCCATATCAGAAATCTTCTTTGGCTCAACTGTTACATTAATACCATTTCCCATTTTCTTAAGTTCACTTTGTGGGATTGTTAAAGTATAAGATTCCTGTGGATTACTATTTACTAATTTTACAACAAGTTTCCTGTCACTTTCCATTGCACTTGTAATGCTGTCTTGTGTAATTATAATATTATCAACAGATACACCTTCCATATATGGCACTTCTGCTTTTATAACCATTTTACGCTCATTATTTCCTTTCACTGCATCAACAGAAGGTTTTTCTATACAAAGTGCAACATTACTGATGTTACTATTTTTTACAGCTTCCAGATAACTTGCAGGTATCTTTATCCTGGCAGGGTTTGCATCACCTGTACCCTGGATACCTGTATAAATAACTGCATCTTTGCTAACTACATTACCATCTGCAGAAGAAGCAATATTTGTAACCAGGAATGTATTAACATCATTATTTTTTAAAGTTTCCTTAATACTCTGTGTACCATCTGGCATTACAGTTTTTTCAGTAACAATAGTTGCATTTTCCTCAGTTTTCGTTGTTACCTCTGTAACTGCCCCTGTAGTTTCATCTGTAATAGTATCAATAATAACTCCTGGTGTCTGCTCTGGTGTTACTGTCACAGATGGTATTTGTGTATTACCTGGAGCTGTTGTTGGTGTTACTGTTGGTGCCAGTGTTGCCTGTGGAGCTTCTGTTACTGATGGAACAGGTGTTATTCCAGGTGCTGGCACATAACCCGGGTTCCATATACCACCAGGGGTTTTAGTTGGTCCAGGTGATGGTGTTGTTTCTGGTCCAGATGTATTACCTGGCTCTGGTGTACTTCCTGGTTCTGGTGTACTTCCTGGCTCTGGTGTACTTCCTGGCTCTGGTATATTGCCTGGTTCTTCTTCCCACTTTGCATATAATACAATATCACCTGTTGTACCTATAACAATAGAAGAAACCTGCTCTGTAAGGCCACTGTCTTTAAACCAGCCTTTAAAAATATATCCTGGTTTAGATGGGTCTTTAAAAGTAATTGCCTGTGCATCATTATAAAATGCAGGGTTTTCACTATGGTTAGTCCCGCCATCAAGATTATAAGTTATAGAATAATCAACAAGGCCAGCAGAACGGTACAAATAAACATCATCTATACTTCCCCAGGCTTTTCCTGGAGCTTTAACAGTAATTGTAACTATAAGAGTATCACCAGCATTTGCTTCTACTGCTTCTGTTTTAGGCTGCTGCCATATTTGCCAGCCTTGTAACTTTGTATTTGCATTCTTAGAATCACCACTATTACTATTTGCTAATGTAATTGTTATTTCTTCTGAATCCTGTCCTTCACCACCCTGTACATACATATATGCAGTATATTTGCCTTCTTTTTCTACTGTAATATTTTGTGTAATTGTAAAATTAACAGCAGAATCATGGTAGAAATGTAATGCCTGGCTTCCGCTTCTTGGATTTTCATCTAACTTGCTGCTCTTTACACCATCACCACTAATATTCCATGAATTTGCCCATTCGTTGTAATTATCCTCAAAACCACCATTGGAAAGCAGGTTCACAGGTAATACTACAACCGTACATACAACGTCCAAGGTTACAGTTACATTATCATCACCTGTATAACTTACTGTACCATTTACCTTATATGTGCCTTCTGCACTAATTAAACCAATATCATCCTGGTTCCACTGCACTGGCAGCTCATCACTATCTCCATTATTATAAAGAATACTTACTTTTTCTGGAAGTGAAGGTTTATCACCATATGCAACTTCTACAACATCTGGATTAACTACTGAATCAAGGCGTTTAACTGCTACCGCACCTGTATCAACATATTTAAAAACATTTAAAGATGCAAGTGGTTTTCCAGAGAAATCAAATA
The DNA here is from genome assembly GCA_009774235.1 of Lachnospiraceae bacterium. Lineage (GTDB taxonomy): Bacteria > Bacillota > Clostridia > Lachnospirales > Lachnospiraceae > Butyribacter. The sequence continues at coordinate 3,448 of VSNJ01000011.1, read as the reverse complement.
GTGCTTGGTTATCTACAGCAGAACCACCGAACCATTTCCCTGCATCATCTGGGTCATACTCACCTGCATAACTTGAAGCCCATCCAGAACCATGTTCTTCCCATGCCTTTTTATTAGCAGCAAGTACATCCGCTGCATCTGTAGCGTCCTCATCATAAATATTTACAGGAATCCATGCAGGTTCCCAGTACATTACACCAATGCCAGCTTCACCAATCTTACTTACTGCTTCCATTACACTGCGTATTTCATTTGCCTGTCCTTGTACTGTAAAAGGATAAGGCATACCTGTATCATTAGAACCTTCACGCACTGTATTATCATGTCCGTCCCCGTCTTCTAATGTAGTTGCCCATGATGTTTCTGCTACCATAACTTTTTTATTATATTTTGTTGCTATATCGCTTAACACACTAGTAAGGTTCTCTGTTGTACCATGCCAAAAAGGATAATAAGATGAGGCAAAAATGTCATAATCAACATTCCTGTCACTTAAATTTTTGGCAATTCCTGCATAGTGTCCTGATTTTTCAGGATTTGTAAAATGAAGCGCAACCATAATTGTTTTACCAGATGTACTTGCTACTTCACGTACTGCTGCACTGCCTGCATTAAAGATTTTTGCCATGTTATCCCATGAGGTTTCACCACAAATACCCTGAGTAGTTTCATTCCCAACCTGTACCATACCAACATCTACACCATAGTCAATAAGCGTATTCAGGCTTTCTTTTGTAAACTCTGTTACTGCTGTTTCTTTCTGTTCAACTGTATAGCTTTCCCATGCTTTTGGTGCTTTCTGCTTTCCAGGGTCTGCCCAGAAATCAGAATAGTGGAAATCAATAAGCACTTTCATACCAGCATCAGTTGCAAGCTTGCCTATTACCTTTGCCTTTTCAAGGTCATTATTTCCACCGCCGTAACCATTTCCTTCACTGTCATATGGGTTATTCCATACACGGATACGTATATAATTAACACCTGCTTCTTCAAGCTGTTTGAAAAATGTTAAATCGTCAATTACATTACCATCCCAGTCACGGAATACAGCACCACTGTCTTTCAGGCTTACATAAGAAGAAACGTCAACACCTTTAATAAAGTCCTTACTTAACCCATTTATTTTCTCTACATTAATTTCTGCACCTTGTACAATAGATGCATCTGTTAAAGCAGCTTTTGCGTCATTTAATGCAGTATAAGCATCTTTTAATTCCTGCAATGTTGCATCTGCTTTAGCAAGAATACCAGTTGCAGAAGTTAAAGCAGACTGTAAAGCTGCCCAGCTTTCCGCTGTATAATCACCTGCATTTAATGCACTGGTTTCATTCACAAGGTTCTGGAGGTTTTGTTTAGCTTCTTCCAGTTGTTCTTCATTAGAACTAGCCTTAACTAAAGATAAGCTATCAAGACATACCCATGCACCTGTTTCAGAATTAATTAAAAATCCTATTCTATAATTTGTCTTAGCTTCTTCAACTGAAAAAGAAAATGAAAATGTCTGGAATGTTGTTGTTACTGCAAATGTATTTCCAGTAACAGCATCCTTTGTACCATTATATACGTCAATAGTAGTGCTTTTATTTCCGTTGTTTTCTTTTATATCACCACTAACTATATAATTTCCTGGCTCTAAAGAAGCAATTTCCTGGTACATATTTACTACTCCAGAACTTGTATAATAAATACCAAGACCACTTGTTGTATTATTAGCTGCGTCCTTGTTATAATTTATAGCATTCTGTCCTAATACTCCAGTACCATCATCTTCAAATTTCCAGACAGGATTTGTCCATAAATCATCATCTGCATCATCTCCCAGGTCTCCATCTATAAAAAGATTATTACCTGTTTCTGCTGCCTCCGCACTTATTGGCGGCAAAACACCAATATTACCCCACCCTGGCTGTGTAACTGCTATAGCTATACCAAGCAATATAGCAGTTACCTGTTTCTTAAATTTCCTCATGCATAATACCTCCATTTTCTTAATTTTGCCAACAACTATAAACATGGTTACTAATAAGCAAGAACTCTGCGCAACCCTTTTAAAATCTGTTGCGCAACCGTTTGTCCTAATATTAGTATACCATGCTATAATTTATGCTGCTATTATTCAATTTAACAAAATATACAGTATTATTTTATGCAATTTTCACAAATCAAATGCTTGATAAATACACCCAGAAAATATAAATCAATTTACATATTATTAATTTCTAATTTACTTCCGGCTAATAACCGATTCCCAAAAAACAAATGTATAGATTTATTACATCCACTACATTCTGATAAATAACATTCTGGCAATTTCTTACCATGATGATAAACTAGCTCTGTTCCTTTTGTATATTCTTCCAGAGCTTGTTCATAAAACCTTTCTAGTGTAATATAATCAAATACATTTAACTGTGTCTTCCCACTAATAAATTTACTATTAAATAGCATTTCTTCAAATGAATCGTAATCATAAAAAAATATACCAGGATTATCTGCACATCTCTTTGCAATAAGCTGGTACTGCATTCCAAAATTTGACAAATCCATAAGTACAAGAATTCCAGGATTACCATATTTTTTATTAAGTTCCAATAATACTTTCTGAACTCTGTCTTTTCCATTAGCAGTAACAATTTTTACTTCTGGATTAGCTGCCCAGTTAATTAATAATTCATGTTCTGACCTGTTTAATCCTGACTCTGTCACAATAAAATCATACTCTCTGGACATTTTACTAATTTTAATCTTATCAATATCCATCATTCTATTTACTTTAAACCAGCCATTTTCTCTTTTAACATTATAGATACTACGAATTGGTATCTTCGCAATCATCTGGAATATCCATAAAATGCCTTAGAAGTATTTTTATATCTTGTTTCTGTGCTATTTCTGCAAGATTATGGCAGCAGTTATCACCCATTGTACTCCCATACCAGAATTTATCTGGCATTTCATAAATACAAATTAGTGTCTTCACTCCTCCTGATAAATGGAGGGCACTGAAAAAGTCGGTATCTGCCTAACGAAGACACAATATATGTGTATTTTACAAACTAACAGTTCTACATATTGTGTTCTTCTTTAGGTAATTTGGACTTTTTCAGTGTCCTCGGTAAATGAAAAGGGGTTATCGCCCTCCCTTCATTATTCATTATAAATTCATCTTGTATAACCTTAGCATTATCTATATCTAAAATCATTTTTCTTACAAATTCATCATTTAACCACTTTGGTTCTCTTTTAAAATCAAAATTTTTCATAGGATTAATAATTACATTGTCCAAATCCGCTGTTCCATCATCAAAATAAATGTCTAATACCTAATTTCCTCCTAATTTATAAAAATGATTATATATAAATTTATCAAGATGTTTTCTGATTTCTGAAAAATCTTTATTTAAATCAAGTGTCTTAATGCTTATTTTATTGCCACTCATCTGGTATG